>JAJXWG010000006.1 GCA_021781695.1 Pseudomonadota bacterium | reverse complement strand
GCCTGGCCGCGCGGCGGTCAGCTGCCGATGAGCGAAGTGTTGGTGACCGACAGGTTCTAGGGGCCTGGCAAACCCTGCTTGCAAGAGGCTTGCAGGCTGGCCGCAATGCCTTTCAGCGCATCATGTGACAGGCTTGTGATCTCGACATGCTTTGCCGTCGGCAGCCTGGGATAATTTTTCGAGGTCGCGCGCAGATAGCTCGGGTCGTAATGCAGGAGGAGGAGCTCTTCAACCATGCTTGCAAAATCGCCCGCGCGTATCTGCTCCGTCCAGCGCGTCAGCTGCTTCTCGCCGTGGAACCGGCAGAGGCCCTGCAGGTGTTCAATGAGCAATTCCGGGTTGTCCAGATAATATTGGTAATCTTCAAGCAGTCCTGATACGCGAAGTTCTGTCGGCGTATCGATGACAAGACAATCACTATCATGCATCGCTTTCATCAAGGCAGGCGGCAGGGTGATAAGGCCTATCTTGTTGCTCTCGGCCTCGACATACACGGGCCTGGCCTGATCAAGCGTCAGCAATGCAGCCAGCAAGGCGCTGTCGAACCATTTCTGCGAAGGCTGTGGAAGTCCCGGCAGGCGGCCCAATACGGAGCCGCGATGCTGCGCCAGGCCTTCCAGGTCGAGCACCTGCAAGCCCTGTTCCTGCATGGCTTGAAGCAGCCTGCTCTTGCCCGAACCCGTCGGCCCGCAGACCACCTGCCATGTGAAATTCTGCGGAAGAACTTCGAGCTGGTCCAGCACATGGCGCCTGTAAGTTTTGTATCCGCCTTCCAGTCTGTGTGCAGCCCAGCCGACCTGCGCCAGTATGATGCTCATCGCGCCGCTGCGCTGCCCGCCGCGCCAGCAGTAGATCAGCGGCCGCCAGGATTTGGCATGGCCTGCAAAGCGTGTCTCGAGATGGTGTGCGATATTTTTTGCGACCATCGCAGCACCCACCTTGCGCGCCTCGAAGGGCGACTCCTGCTTGTACAGGGTGCCCACGGTGATGCGCTCTTCGTTCGAGAATACCGGGCAGTTGATCGCGCCGGGTATGTGGTCCTCGGCAAATTCTGCAGGGGTGCGCACATCGATAATTTCGTCAAACTCGGCAAGCTGTGATAGGTTTGCAGTTCTGAACAACATTGAGGAACTTATGCCCGAAGTAAAATTGACCCAATTATCTCACGGGGGCGGCTGCGGCTGCAAAATAGCCCCGGCGATGCTGCAGCAAATTCTGGGCGATGTGAAAGACAAACTGCCTTATCCCGACCTTCTGGTCGGCACCGAGACCAGCGACGACGCTGCGGTGTACAGGCTGAACGATGACCAGGCGGTCATCGCGACCACGGATTTTTTCATGCCCATCGTCGATGACCCGTTCGATTTTGGCCGCATTGCTGCGACCAATGCGTTGTCCGATGTGTATGCGATGGGCGGCACACCCATCATGGCGCTGGCCATCGTCGGCATGCCGATCAACAAGCTTCCAGTTGAAACGATACGTTCTATTTTGCAAGGCGGCGAGTCGGTATGCAAAGCCGCAAACATCCCCCTGGCTGGCGGACATTCTATCGATTCTCAGGAGCCCATCTATGGACTGGTGGCGCTGGGCATCGTGCATCCTGAAAGGTTGAAGAAGAACAGCAATGCCAGGGAAAACGATGTTCTGATACTCGGCAAGGGCCTGGGGGTTGGCATCATGGCCGCCGCCCTGAAGAAAGGCGCTCTCTCTGATGAAGGGTATGCGGAGCTGATAGCAAATACCACAAGGTTGAACAGCGTGGGCGCACAGCTTTCTGGAATCGCCGGCGTGCATGCGATGACCGATGTGACCGGGTTCGGCCTGCTCGGGCACCTGCTGGAAATGTGCAGAGGCTCGGGACTGGGTGCGGAGATCGGCTTCGATCAGGTGCCGGTTCTGTCGGCAGCGCTGCCTTTGGTCAGGGCAGGATATGGTCCGGGTGCAATAGAGCGCAATTTGGCAAGTTATGGGTGCGATGTGAGTTTTTCGGGCCATCTCGAAGCCTGGCCGCAGCGGTTGCTTGCCGATGCACAGACCAGCGGCGGGTTGCTGGTGTCTGTCGCCCCCGAATCGGTTGATGAGGTATTGAACTGTTTTCATCGGGCGGGATTTTCCGGGGCTGCCGCAATAGGCAAAATGAATGCGGGTGCGGCAGGCGTGGTGGTAAATTGAGCAGTTGATTCGCGGAACGGATTGGGGGTATGCTAAGCCCCGTGTATGAAAAAGGAGAAACCCATGAACATCAATACCAGCGCAAGTGCAGCACAGAACACCAGCGATGTCGTTGCAATGACGATGTTTAAGAAATCCATGGACATCGCAGCGCAGAATGCGTTGGCGCTGATCAACGCGATTCCTCAATCCGAAGCCAGGCTGCCACCCAACCTGGGGCAGAATATCAATACAACGGCCTGAACTGCCGTATCGCTAGGCGGAGGGGTGCGCCGCAAATTAAAGTGCCTACACGGATAGATGCAAACATGATGGAAAATTCGGCAATCAAGGACGCTGTGCAATTGCTGGATGCGCATCCCGACTACCGTCTCATACGGCGCATACAGTCCAGGACAGCATATGCCGAGAGCGAAGCGCAAAACCTGTCCAGGGGCGTTGTCGTCGACACGGAAACAACCGGCATCAATGCTGACAAGGATGCAATCATCGAGCTTGGCATGGTGCTTTTCGAATACGATGAAAAAACCGGGCAGGCTTATCGTGTGCTTGCATCCTTCGACCAGCTGGAAGATCCTGGCTTTGCCATTCCGCCCGAGTCGACTGCGGTTCACGGCATCACCGACGAAATGGTTGCAGGTCGGCGCATCGGTGATGAAGAGGTGGAGAAATTTCTGCAAGGTGTCACGCTGGTCGTTGCACACAACGCCAGATTTGACCGGGTGTTTCTTGAAAAGCGTCTGCCTTTCTTCGAGTCTTTGCCATGGGGATGTTCTCTGGCCCAGGTTGACTGGAACGGCGAGGGCATGGGGTCAGCCAAGCTCGACTATATCGCCTACCAGTATGGTTTCTTTTACGAAGCGCATCGAGCCGAAGAAGACTGTTTCGCATTGCTGGAAATATTGCAGCAGCCTTTGCCCAGGTCGGGCGACCTGGTTTTGAAATCCATCCTTAATGGATTGGCTCAGAAAAGCTATCAGATTTATGCGACAGGTTCTCCTTTCGAGACCAAGGATATATTGAAGGCGCGCGCTTACCGGTGGGATGCGGACAAAAAATCCTGGCATACCACGGTTTCCGGGGATGACGCGCTAAAGGCCGAGGTGGCATGGTTGAAGAGCAGCGTCTACAATGGAAAAAAGGCAAGGGTGGAAATCGAGGTGCATAATTGCTTGACGCGTTTTTCGAGCCGTGCGGGAAATCGCGCAGCAAGAGAGATATAGTTGCCGCAATGCTGGTAAGGTTGTTGCAAAGTCATTAAATAATGGTATGCTTATATTGCTTTCGCAGGTGGCTTCATCTTTTATCATAACTTTGAGGAGAAAAAATCATGAAAACGGTACTCGTAAGTCTGTCGGTAGCTGGTTTGTTGCTTGCAGGTAGTGCCATGGCTGTAGATATGCCTGCAGATGGCAAGGCCAAATGCGGGGCTTGCCATGCGATAGACAGAAAGATGGTGGGGCCTGCATGGAAGGATGTCGCTGCCAAATACAAGGGGCAGGCGGATGCCGAGAAAACCCTGGTTGAGCATATCACCAAAGGCGGTCAGTTCGGCTGGAAGATGAGCAATATGCCAGCACGAGGTATGGGTGCGAGCGATGCGCAAATCGCATCCCTGGCAAAGTTCATTGTGGATCTGAAGTAAACCCAATACTCAGTTAAAGCCAAAAAACCGACGCAAGTCGGTTTTTTGTTGGTCAGAATCGCGCATGTCATTTTCAGGGCAATAATCTAATGAGCAATTATTCATACAACGTCGAAGAGGAAAGTTTCGACGAACTGGTTGTGGCTGCATCGCACAACCTTCCGGTACTGCTGGATATCAGCGCTGACTGGTGTGCGCCATGCCGTGTGCTTGGCCCACTGCTGCACAAGATGGTAATCGCCTATGGCGGAGAATTCATTCTGGGAATCGTGGATGCCGACGAGAACATGAAAATTGCCGGGCGCCACAAGGTGCGTGGTTTCCCCACTGTGGTTGCATACAGCCGCGGAATCGAAGTGGGTCGCTTTCACGGTGCGCAGACGGAACGCTTCCTGCGCGATTTTATCGACAATCTGCTCGAGCGGCACCAGGCCGCGCAAGCATAGAGCCGATCATACGCAGCCTGTAGGCTTGGGCATGCCGCCGTATTTGGTGATAGGCTTCATCGGGCCTGTCATCCACAGGTCGAACACATCCTTCTGGTCTTCCTCAATGTATTTGCTGAATTTGCGTATCGGCGGCACGGAGCCGAACTCTTCGTAATATTCGCGCGCCTTCAATATCTGGTCCCACTTTTTTTCATTCAGTTCAAAGCCGTCTGCATCCGCCATGGCGCGGCCGATTTCGGGTGTCCAGTCACTCATATCGATGAGATAGCCGTCGCCGTCACGATTGGGAATTTGCATGATTAATACCTTTCAAGTCAGAAAGTCCGTATTTAACTTCAACCCAGTAATTTAGTCAAGTACTCGGAAGTGAGGGGATATGGTAGTCAATCGGGTTATAGGCTCGCAGGCTAAAGGATTTGTGCGGCCTCTTCAAAGGAAAGACGAGGGCTGCGGGGAAAGAGCTTTTCGACATCGCCATAACCCAGATTGATCAGAAAATTGGACTTGATCGGAGTGCCTTTGAAGAACTCCTGATCCACTTTGGCATTGTCAAAACCGGACATGGGGCCTGCATCAAGGCCTAAAGCGCGTGCGGCGATGATCAGGTATGCACCCTGCAAAGTGGCATTGCGGAAAGCCGTCGTGTCGATCAGAGTCTGGTTGCCTGCAAACCAGGAACGTGCATCGGCATGGGGGAAAAGCTGCGGCAGTTTTTCGTAAAACTCGTGGTCCTGGGCGATGATCGCTGTGACCGGTGCGGTGCGCGTCTTCTCTTCGTTTCCGGGAATCATGGCGGACAGCAGGCGTTTCTTTGCGGCCTCGCCCTTCACGAAAACGACGCGCGCAGGGCTTGAGTTCGCGCTGGTGGGGGCCCATTTCATCAGGTCGTACACCTGACGAAGCAGTTCGTCGCTGACGGGTTTGTCCTGCCAGACGCTGTGGGTGCGCGCGGTGCGGAAGAGGGTGTCCAGACTTTGTTCGTTGAGTTGCATAAACGTTTTCCTGTGTTGATATGTTGCTTCGGACAAGCGCCGACTTGATCGGCGCTTGTCCGCCTATTTCAGTTTTTCTATGCCGATCATCTTCAAGATGCTGCCTTCATAGAAGGGTTCGGAAGTGCCTTTTTTCATCTTGCGTATGAAGTATTTTTCGAATGCGATCTTGGCCAGATGCACCCACTTTCCTTCGGAAAACCAGTTGACATTGCGCGGAGGAATCTGCGGTATCGCGACGAATGCAACACCGCTGTCGCCGAAATCAGCTAAACAGATGGCGTTCCAGGTGGCCTCCTTGTCAGGGATGCCGCCGGTCAGTTCCGCATGGATGTTGTATACGGTTGCCGTGACCATGGATTCGATCATGTAGCCTGTCTTGGGTGTGCCGACGGGAATGGGGGTGGGCTCCACAGGTGGAATTGCAACGCAGACGCCTACGGCGAAAATGTTCTTGTATTTCGGGTTGCGCTGATGTTTGTCCACGATGACGAAACCGCGCGCCTGGACCAGCCCTTCGATGCCGAAAACCGCATCGATGCCCTTGAATGCGGGCAGCATCATGCTGTAGTTGAACGGCAGCTCGTGCTTCTTGATCTCCACACCCATGTCGTCGTGTTCGCTGACGTACATTTTTCCTGCTTCTACTTTCGTCACCTTGGCATTGCAGATCCATTTGATGTGCTTGTCGCGCATGCCGGATTCCAGGATGCCCTTGGAGTCCCCTACGCCGCCCAGGCCCAGATGGCCGATGTAGGGCTCTGCGGTGACAAAAGTCATCGGCACCTTGTTGCGTATCTTTCTGCGGCGCAAATCGGTTTCCATGATGAAGGCATACTCGTATGCAGGCCCATAGCAGGATGCGCCTTGCACTGCACCGACCACGATGGGACCCGGATTGCTGCAGAAATTTTCCCACTCGTCGTGCGACTTCATTGCGTGATCCACATGGCAGACCGAGTGCGTGTGTCCGCCATGTGGGCCCAGACCTTCGACCTCTTCAAAGGCCAGCTTGGGGCCGGTGGCGATGACCAGATAGTCATAACTGACCGTCGAACCGTCGTTGAGTTCGAGTTGATTGCTGTCCGGCTCTACACGCTTGACGCCGCATGAGATGAAATTGATCCCCTTGCGCTCAAGATAGGGGCGTATCGGAAAATCGATCTGGTCGCGCTCTCGCCATTTGACGCCCAACCACGGGTTGGAGGGCATGAAATTGAAATTCTCGCTGTTGGAGATGACGGTGACCTTGTGCGTCTTGTCCAGCTTTTCGCGCATTTCGTAGGCTGCCGGCATGCCGCCGATTCCTGCTCCCATGATGACTATGTGTGCCATGTTTCCTCCCCGTTTGGTTGGCTGTCATTGATGTTGCTGGTTAGATCGCTTCCTTTTTATAAGTCGTCACTGCTGTGCGTTTCCTGTTCCTTGGTGAACAGCACGGCTGCCTTTACCCGCGAAGACAGATTGAGCTTGTTCAGGATGTGGCGAACATGCTGCTTCACCGTGTCATAGCTGATCTTCAGGTTGAGGGCGATGGCCTTGTTGCTCTCGCCGCGCGACAGCAGTTGCAGGATTTCGCGTTCGCGCTCGGTGAGCAGTTTAAGCGAATTTTTCGTATCCTGCTCGGGTTGTTCGTCGCGCAACATTTCGATCATCTTGACTGTCATCGCAGGTGCGACGACGAGTTCGCCTGCGGCAACGCGGCGGATTGCCTCTACCACATCATCCGGCGGCATGTCCTTGAGCAGATATCCGCGAACGCCTGCGCGTATCGCATTCTTCAAGTCAACATCCGAGTCGCTCATCGTGAGCATGATTGCAGGCACCGTGCATCCTTCCTTGCGCAGCTGCTTCAGCAGCGAGATGCCGTCCATGGGTTTCATGCGCAAGTCAACGATCAAAAGATCGGGTTTTTCATTCAGCAGTGTGCGCAATTCGCCGATGCTGTCTGTCGTGCCTATCACGTCAAAATCATAGCAATTTCCAAGCAGTTCGCTTAAGCCTCGCCGGCAAAGGCACTGGTCATCGACCAGTATGATTCTCAACTTGTCACTCATTTGTTGCTCTCCAATTTAGCGATGGTTCGGGGAAAAACAATTGCACCTGAGTCCCTTGCCCTGTCGCACTTATCACCTTGACGGTGCCACCTATCTGATTCGCTCTCTCGCGCATGATCAAAACGCCATAATGTCCTTCCACCGGTGCAAAGGTGCATGCGCCGCTGCCGTTGTCTTCAATGGTGAACACGTAATACCCCGAGTGGGCATCGACGAACAGGCGCGCATGGGTTGCGCCGGAATGACGGGCTATGTTGTTTAGCGCCTCGTGGACGATATGATATGTCTGTATTTCATGTTCGAGCGGGAGTTCAAGATCAGCCAGGCGGTTATGATACTCGAGCACGATGTTGTTGCGTTTGCGAAATTCATTCGCAAGCTCATTCAATGCGGCGGACAACCCGCCGCGGTTGATTTCGGAGCGGAAGTTGGTGACCAGCTCGCGGGCGTTTTTTTGAGAAATTTCCAGCGCCTCATCCAGGTCGCTTGCATATTTCCTGGTCATCAGTTTGTTGTTGTTGCGATTGGACTCGATGAGCATGCTCACGCGCATGCGTGCATAGGTAAGCGTTTGTGCCAGGGAATCATGAATGTCATTGGCGATCGCCTGGCGCTCATTGATCAGTTCAATGCGCCTTGCTTCCCGGTTGACATGCGTGTGCTCGATGGCAGCGCTCATCATCTCGGCCAGCGTCGCTATCATGTTTCTGTTCTGGCTGGCCTCCTCGCGAGGAAGGTCGAAAAAAATACTCAGGATGCCAAGCGGCGTGCCGGGGGAATGAGGCGGCTCAAGCGGTGCGACGATCAGGGACTGAAAGCGGCAATCGGCATGCGGGCAATTTTTTCGTGAGCCGCAATGGCTGATGTCGAGAATCTGAATGTTGCCACTTAGCGCGGCATTGTGGGTGATTTCGCAATTCAGCTCTTCAAAGGCTTCTGATTCTCCTGCCAGTTCGGCAGAGAATCCCGAGGAGCTGATGATTTGCAGTGTGCGTCCATCGGGGGACAGAAGCCTTAAAACCGCGGAGGCCGCGCCTGCCAGTTTGACGAGGTTGTCGAGAAAAAGCGTCAGAAGGGTTTTCAGTTCCCCTATGCGCGGCGTAGCCTGTGACGTGTGTGTTTCGGGGGGGGTTGCGGTTTCGGGTGGCGTAAACTCGGGTTCGCGCAACCACAGGAAGCCGCCTGGCGCATTGACTGAAACGGGAATTGTTTTCTTTCTCATCAACATGATAGCAAATATGTAAAGAATGAATGAAGTTCAGCTGAAACAAATCAAAATTCAACCAAGGTGGATTATACAACGATAGTCCAACCCGACAGAGTTATAACCATCATTACCCGATGGAGTTATAGACAGGCGTGCGCACAATTCCGCCTAATGCAGCCGTTGCAATGGTTTGCGGGCGGGTCGGCGTGGTTGTTTTGAGCAGGTTGATTGGGTTTGCGGCAAAACACAGGTTGAGGTGCAGACTGATGTTATAGTAAGATCAAAACCTGCGCGGTTTGCCTGACAATTGATCGATTAATTGATGCATGGCTGGTGTGATCAAGCGCCATGCGGTATACAGAATAATAAATGAAAATCTGCATAGTTTCCGACAGTCATGACAGAGCAGAGCCGCTGGCGAATGCGATTGCCAAGGCGCAGTCGCTAGGTGCTGAAGCAGTAATCCATTGCGGTGACCTGATAGGCGCGAATACACTGCGCACTTCTCTAAAGCTTGGCATCCCTTTGCATGTGGTGCATGGAAATAATGTCGGCGATCAGATGGCGATGCACAGGATGATGAAAAAGCACGGCGCATTGCTGACCTACCACGGGCATGATGCAGAGCTTGAGCTGGGAGGGCGGCGCATCTTTGCGACGCACTATCCTCACTATGGAAGAGCGCTGGCCTGTACCGGCGATTATGACCTGGTGTGTTGCGGACACAGCCATGTCGCGGAAATCATCCTGCAGCCAAATATACTGGGGGGAAAAACCATGCTGGTGAATCCTGGTTCTGTTTCCGGTATCGGTGCGCCGGGTGTGGAGGAAGCGTTCACCTGGATATTGGGTGATCTTGATGACATGAGGTTTGAAATACATACCCAGAAACACTGACGTACCGCTGATTATCGCAATCAATTACGGAGGTTCAAGTGACAGCTTCAATTGCAACCAGCCAGACCATCCTGGTCGTGGGCGGTGGAATAAGCGGCATGACGGCGGCGCTGGAGGCCGCAGAATGCGGCAAACAGGTGATCCTCGTCGAGCGCAATGCAACGTTAGGTGGGAGAACAGCGCTGCTGTACCGTTATTTCCCCAAGATGTGTCACCCGACCTGCGGAATGGAAATCAACCTGCGCCGCATCAAGGCTAACCGCAACGTGCGCGTGATGACGATGACTGAAGTGCTGGACGTGAAAGGCCTGCGCGGCGACTATACGGTAAAGCTGAGACTCTCCCCCCGATATGTCAATAGCAACTGCACTGCCTGTGGCGAATGTGCCAAGGCGGTGGATGCTGAAATCGACAACCCCTACGAATACAATCTTGCCAAGACGCGTGCAGCCTATCTGCCGCACAACATGGCCTATCCGATGCACTATGTTCTCGATCCTTCCATCATCGGAACCCCTGATGCTGACAAGGCCAAGGCTGCCTGCAAATACGATGCGATCGAGCTCGACATGCAGGAAGAGATCGTCGAGATCAAGGCGGGTGCGATCGTCTGGGCGACAGGCTGGAAGCCTTATGATGCGGCCAGGATACAGCCATATGGCTACGACCGCTTTGCCAACGTGATCACCAGCGTGGAATTCGAGAGGCTGGCCAGTCCGCACGGGCCGACCGGCGGGAAACTATTGAGGCCATCCGATGGCAAGGAGGCGAAGAACATCGCTTTCATCCAGTGCGCAGGTTCACGCGACGAAAACCATCTGCGCCACTGTTCGCGTATCTGCTGCATGGCGTCGCTCAAACAGACGCACTATGTGCGAGAGGCTTATGGCGATTCGGCTAAATCGACGATCTACTACATCGATATCCGTGTGATAGACAGGCTTGAAGATTTTTATCTGCAAGTGCAGCAGGATCCGACGGTGGGCTTCATCAAGTCGAAGGTGGCCAAGATCGTCGAGGACAAGGAAAGCAATCTCGTCCTGCACGGCGTGGACACCGAGGGCTATCACCGCTATGCAACGACCCACGATCTGGTCGTTCTGGCAGTCGGCATGGAGCCCGAGACCAACGGTATCAAGCTGCCCGACGATATTCTGCTGGACTCTTCGGGTTTTATCGAGGGATCGAATCTGCCGGCAGGGACCGAGGGTATCTATGGTGCGGGGGCCTCGAGCAGTCCGCTGGACGTGAACCGCTCGGTGCAAAGCGCGACGGCTGCGGCGCTGCGCGCGATACAGGTGGTTCATAAAACATCTACAGTCGAAGGAGTCAGGTGATGGCTGAAATGAAGACGGCTGCATATATCTGTTCTGGCTGCGGCCTGGGCGACAAACTGGATGTTCCGCAACTTGCCAAGATTGCGCAGAAGGAAGGCAAGATGGCGTTGGTGCGGGAGCATGACTTTCTGTGCAATGCTGAGGGCGTGCAGATGATACGCGACGACATCGAGAAGGAGGCGGTCACCCATATCTGCATCGCGGCCTGTTCGCGAAGAGCCAAGACCGAAGCGTTCAATTTCCCTTCAGTTGCGATGACGCGCGCCAATCTGCGCGAAGGGGTCATCTGGGTGGTTTCCGAAGGCGCCGATCACGACGAAGTGCGTCAGGAAATGGCAGACGATTACGTGCGCATGGGTTGCGCCGAGCTTAAGAAGGCCAAGATGCCCGAGGGAAATCCGAATCATACGCACCTGAAAAATCTCATGGTGGTCGGCGGGGGAGTATCGGGAATGACGGCGGCATTCGAAGCTGCCGAAACCGGCTACGAGGTGATACTGGTCGAGAAACAGGCGCAACTTGGCGGCTGGGCAGACAAGCTATGGAAACGCGTGCCGTTCAAGGCGCCTTATGCCGAACCGCAGGACACCGGAATCGCTGAACTTGCAGCCAAAGTCAGTTCACATCCCTTGATCAAGGTTTGTCTAAATACGACCGTCGCGGAAACATCCGGCGCGCCGGGGCGCTTCGCGATCAAACTTGCCCAGGAGTCAGGGGCTATCACTGAAGTCTCGGCAGGCGCGATCGTTCAGGCGACCGGCTTTACAACCTATGATATTGCCAAGCTGCCCGAACTGGGCGGAGGTCTTGAAAACGTCGTGGACCATGCGGGTCTTGAAGTTCTGGCCAGGGCTGCCAATGGCGGCGCGATCAAGCGCACGGACGGCAGGGAAATAAAGTCCGTGGTGTTTTTGCAATGCGCGGGACAGCGCGACGACACGGGGCAGCATCTGCCCTATTGTTCCGGTCATTGCTGTGCTACCAGCATCAAGCAGGCGATATATTTCAAGGATGCCAATCCGGAAGTGAGCACGGTGGTCGTGTATGACGATCTGCGCGTGCCGGGTATGGGAGAAGATTTTTATCGCAGTGCGCAGCACAAGGGCGTGATCTTCGCCAAGGGCAAGGCCAGCAAGGTCGAGACGGCAGGCACTGGCTGCCGTGTGAATTACCGGGACCTGATCCTCGATGCGGACAGCATATTGGATGCTGACCTGGTGGTGCTGGCCACAGGCCAGGTGCCAAGCTCGGGTGTGAATGTGGTTGAATGGGACAGGCTCACCAAGGAAGCCGATGGCGGATCGGTTGAGGCCAAGCAGCAAAAATCCGAGCTGAAAAACATTTCCATATTGAACCTGACCTACCGGCAGGGGCCGGATGTGCCCAAGCTCAAATACGGGTTTGCCGATTCGCATTTCATCTGCTTTCCATACGAGACACAGCGCACAGGCATCTATACGGCAGGACCGGTGCGCCGCCCCATGGATATCCTGCAGGCAACCGAAGATGCAACCGGTGCGGCGCTGAAGGCGATACAGGCAGCCGAAAATGCAAGCCTGGGGCGTGCCGCGCATCCGAGAGCAGGCGACCTTTCTTATCCCATCGTGCGACTGGAAGGCTGCACCCAGTGCAAGCGCTGTACGGTCGAGTGCCCGTTCGGTGCCATCGACGAGGACGAGAAACGCTTCCCGGTCTTCAACGAGCAGCGCTGCCGCCGCTGCGGGACCTGCATGGGCGCATGCCCTGTGCGCGTGATTTCGTTCGAGAACTATTCGGTGGATACAGTCGGCAACCAGATCAAGGCGATCGAGATTCCCGACGAGTTTTCCGAGAAGCCGCGCATACTGGTGCTTGCCTGCGAGAACGATGCCTATCCCGCGCTCGACATGGCAGGGCTCTCGCGCATCGTGTATTCGGCCTTCGTGCGCATCATTCCGGTGCGCTGTCTGGGTTCTGTGAACACCATCTGGATCACCGATGCGCTGAACTCGGGATATGATGGCGTGATGATGATGGGCTGCAAGAAGGGCGACGAATACCAGTGCCATTTCGTCAAGGGCTCCGAGCTGGCAGGCTACCGCATGAGCAAGATAGGCGACACGCTGACAGGGATGGGGCTTGAACCCGAGCGCGTGTCCACTTTTGAGGTGGCTATCACAGACAACGCAAAGGTTGCCGGCTTCATCAACGATTACGTCGCGCAGCTGGTTGAAATGGGTCCGTCACCAATGAAAGGCTTCAATTAAGGAGTGTATGTGATGAGCGAGCTGAATCAGAAGGCCGTCGCGAAATACCAGAATAACTTCCTCAAGGAAGTCGAGGAACGTGTCGAGGACGGCGAATGGGTATCGATGTGCATGCAGTGCGGCGTGTGCGCGGGTTCCTGCCCGCTGGGGCCACACTGGGAACATTCGCCGCAGAAAATATTCCGCATGATCATGGCGGGCAAGCGAGACGAGGTGCTGACCTCCGATTCGGTATGGATGTGCACTTCCTGCTACAGCTGCATCGTGCGCTGCCCGAGAAAACTGCCGATCACGCACATCATGCACGGCATTGCGCATTATGCGCATCGCCTCGGTGTCGCGCCCAAGGGACAGCCTACGCGCGAGCTTGCCAGTGTGTTTTGGAAAAATCTCGTCAAGACGGGTCGAGTCAATGAGCTCAAGTTTTCCCTTGCCGTCTATTTCAAGGATGGGTTTTCGCAGGGCATCAAGAACTTGCTCGGCATGCAGGGCATTGCGCTGGGTCTGGTAAAGGCAAAGCGACTGAACCCGATGGAAATCATAGGCGGGCACAAATGCAAGGATGTGGGCGGCATCCAGAAAATGCTTGCCAAGGCGAAGGAAATCGAGGACCGCAGGCAGGGATATACTTCCTAAGTTGATGGAGAGAGAAAACATGGCCAAGAAAAATTATGCGTTTTATCCCGGTTGCTCATCCCAAAAGGGTGCTTCAGCCTCCAATTTCGTCCCTTCCATCGGCGTGATGTGCGATAAACTGGATATACAGTTAAACGAGATTCCCGACTGGAACTGCTGCAGCGCTTCCATCGGTTACGGCGAGGGCGGCCAACTGTCGCGCCTGGTGCTCAATGCGCGCAATCTTGCGCTGGTCGAACAGAACATGCCTGGACAGGATCTGGTGTCTGGTTGTCCTGCCTGCTGGCTTGCGACGCGCGAGACAGCCGAGAAGCTCAGCGAGGTGGACAGCCTGATGGCCGATACCAACGAGGCTTTGAAGGAGGCGGGGCTGAACTTCAAGGGTACGGTCAAGGCGCGCCATCTGGTAGAGGTTCTGATCGAGGACGTGGGTTTCGATGCGATGAAGGCGCCGGTCGTCAAGCCGCTTGAGGGCATGAAGATCGCGGGCTATGTCGGTTGTCAGACCAATCGCCCTTTCGGCATCGCAGGCGAGTCGTTCGAAAATCCGCAGTATCTGGACAAGATGATAGAGACGGTGGGCGCCGAGGCTGCCACCGGCTATGAACAGAAAATCACCTGCTGCGGCGGCGCGCTGGCTTTTTCCGAGCCTGAAAAATCCCAGAAGCAGATCAGGGACATCGTCGAATCGGCGTATGATCACGGCGCAGACATGATCGTCACTCCCTGTCAGCTGTGCCAGGCCAATGTCGAGATTTACCAGTCAGAGATCAACAAGAAAAAGGGTACCAAGCTTGCGATGCCGGTGGTGTATTATTCGCAGCTGATGACCGTAGCGTATGGCGGGAATGCGAAACAGGCCGGGCTCGACGGCAACATACTGCGTCCGCAAAAATTGCTGGATATTGCCACCAAGTAAGCTTGCGCCGGTGGGAGTCCTGGCAGATAAGGAAACTTCTAATGCAAAACCTGACACCGATAGAAGCCCACAAGTTCCTGCAGGACAACCCGGAGGCAATATTCATCGATGTGCGCAGCGAAATGGAATACATGTTCATCGGTCACCCGGAAGGTTGCATCTGGATTCCATGGGTGGACGGGCCTGACTGGGACCTCAATCCGAATTTCGTCGCGCAGGTCAAGAAGGCGGCAAGCCTGAACCGTCCTGTGGTGCTGATCTGCCGCTCCGGCCGGCGTTCGATGGATGCCGGTCTGGCGCTCGAGAAGGCAGGTCTGCAGGATGTGTACAACGTGATGCATGGTTTTGAAGGCGATCTCGACGAGAAGCATCATCGTAATTCACATAACGGCTGGCGCTTTGACGGACTCCCCTGGATGCAGACCTGATTAACGCAGTTAACTGGAATAAAATATGAGTGTCCCGGATTTTACCGAAGCAGAACAGGAAATTGTCAGTGCTGAGTTGCATAAGCGTTATGGCAAGCAGGTTGATGTGGAGCTTGCCGACAGCGAATTGCAGCTTGATCCCGCCTCGACGGAGTTGACCTTGTGCCCCACGCTTTACTGGACTGAGCGCGGCGCGCAGTTTGTGATATGCAAGACCGGCAACGGACGTTTCCGCAGTCAGTTTTTCTATTCCGATGCCGACCAGTATGGCACCGGAAAGGAAGAATATCAGGGCCTGCATACCTGCGTCGTGACGCTTTTGCAGGTGCAGGCCGATCACGAACGCCTGCTGGCGAATGCCTCTGCGGGTGCTACAGCCGCAAATCTTGAAGACGAATATCAGGGTCCGCTGGTGATTTGAATATAGCCTGTCGGCATTGCTTGAGGGATGATGCCCGCACTGGGCATCAATCTCTTCAGAAGCAGATTGCTAATCACTTGTCCATCTGCTTCTGACTGTGTCGAAAGAAATGGCAAATGTTATTTTGCCATTTGCTTTTCGCGGATTTCGTCCAGGGACTTGCAGTCTATGCATTGTGTGGCGGTTGGGCGGGCTTCCAGGCGGCCCAAGCCGATTTCAATCCCGCAATTTTCACAATAGCCGTACTCATCGGCATCGATCTTGTTCAGCATTTCATCAATTTTCTTGATCAGCTTGCGCTCGCGGTCGCGGTTGCGCAATTCCAGACTGATGTCGGATTCCTGTGTTGCGCGATCATTCGGGTCGGCAAATACCGTAGCCTCGTCCTGCATGGTGTGTACGGTGCGATCGATATCTTCACCCAGGCCAGACTTGATTTGCTGCAAAACACGGCGAAAATGCTCGCGCTGCTGCGGATTCATGTATGCCTCGCCTTTCTTGGCTTTGTAGGGGGCGATGGGTTTTAATGATAGTTGAGACATTGTACTTCTCCAACGTGAAAAAATTGAGTCCGCTTTAATACCAGAAAGCGGGTTTAGGGGCAACTATTAATCGATAAATATCCATATTATCCTAAAAGCTGCATTTCAAGTCACAGAGCTCACAAAGAACACTGAGCGTGATTGATCTGTTCTCGCGTTATCAATCAAAAAATGAGAAATGTTTTATGGCAACCTTTGGTTTTTCCTCTGTGAAGTCTGTGTTCTCTGTGGTCTATTGTTTTTCTGGATTAACGAGCGGCCAGCAATAAAAAAAGGCTGGGGCGCTTGTTCAGATGCGGCGCTGACTTGCGCTTCCATTCGGCAATGCTGCGGGTTTGTATGTCTTCTGTCGCAAGGCTGATGTCGGTTGCGACACAAAGGCGCGTATGCGGGCGGCACTGTGCAAGCAGTGCTGCAAACAATTTGTCGTTGCGATACGGTGTCTCGATGAATAGCTGGGTTTGTCCGCGTTGGGCAGATTCGGCTTCTAGGGTCGCGATTGCGCTGTTCCTGTCCGTTTCGGCGATAGGTAGATAGCCATGAAATGCAAAGCGCTGCCCATTGAGACCCGAGGCCATCAGCGCAAGCAGAATGGAGGACGGGCCGACCAGCGGAATGACGCGTATGCTTTTTTGATGCGCCAGATTGACGAGCTCGGCGCCCGGGTCTGCGATACCGGGGCAGCCTGCCTCGGAAATCAGCCCCACGTCGTTGCCTGCCAGCAACGGAATGAGCAGATCTGCGAGCTCGCCTGCCCTGGTATGTTCATTGAGCGTGGCAAAATGCAGAGACTGGATCGCCTGTTCATGTTTGAGCGCCGAGAGAAATTGCCGCGCGGTCTTGGGTTGCTCTACGACGTAATGTCGCAATGAACGTGCAATGCCGATCACATGCTGTGGCAGCACCTGATCGGCAGGGGTGTCGCCAAGCGTGCAGGGTATGAGATAAAGTACGCCTGTGGCCATGATCAGAACAGTCGCATGCCTTCGCGGCGCAGCATTTTTGCGAGCAGGATGAGCGGCAGGCCGATCAATGCGTTCGGGTCACTGCCGCTCATGCTGCTCATCAGGGCGATGCCCAGTCCCTCTGATTTTGCGCTGCCTGCGCAATTGTAGGGTTGTTCCTTCTGCAGATAGGCTTCAATCTCCGCATTGTCAAGATCGCGCAGAGTGACATGGTTTTCTGCCACTTCCGTCTGCATATGGCCGCTTTTCGTGTTGAGCAGCGTGAGCGCAGTATAAAAGCAGGTTGTTTTGCCGCTCATGCTGCGCAATTGTCTGACTGCATTCTCGTGGATGAGCGGTTTGCCAATTTGTTTTCCATCCAGCAGCGCGACTTGATCGGAACCTATGATCAGCGCGTCAGGATACTGGGCGGATACTGCAGCGGCTTTCTCCTGTGAAAGGCGTATCGAGGTTGCGCGCGCGGTCTCACCCGGCAGCGGCGTTTCGTCAACGTCGGGGGATGCGGTGATAAAAGGGATTTGCAGTCTTTTCAGCAATTCGCTGCGGTAGGGTGAGGTGGATGCTAAAACCAGCAACTGGGGACTCAATGGTATTTCCTTGTGTGTTTAATGCAGGGTGTGTTTCATGCAGGATGAAATGTACCTGCAAACAAATGGCTGCGCAATCACGATGCGCAATGTTATTTTTTACAGGATTTTGACAGAATGCCGCAAAAAATATAAGATGCGCGGCTCATGTACGCACGACCCCGCATAGATAGTCTGGATTTTGCCCGCAACGGCAGGCGGATAAGCGCACAAGTGCCGTTTGCCGAGCTGCCGCGTTTGCAGGAATTGCTGGATAGTCCGCTGGGCTTTCTGGATTATATCTTGCAAGGCGGAATGGATCATCTGGGCCGCCCGATACTGGATGTCAGTCTTCACGGCAGTTGCCAGCTGCGTTGCCAGCGTTGTCTTGGTGCGCTTGATTATGCAATACAGCTTGAAATGCGTCTGTTGCTGTGTGATCAGGCAGGTCTCGATGAGCTGGATGACGACGAGGAAGAATTCGACGCCATTCTGGCGGACGAACATATGGATGTGGTAGCGCTGCTGGAAGATGAAATACTGTTGGGTTTGCCCATAGCACCCAGGCATGAAACTGGTTCTTGCCAGGCGGCAGAAGGTAAATACAGCCAGGATGGCAGGCATCCTTTTGCGGCATTAGAGAAGTTGAAGCATAATTAATTTTAGATTTTCCCAAGGAGCAATAGCATGGCAGTTCAGCAGAATAAAAAATCCCCGTCCAAGCGTGGCATGCATCGCGCGCATGATTTCCTGACCAGCCCTGCGCTGGCAATTGAGCCTACGACAGGCGAGAATCATCTGCGTCATCATATCAGCCCGACGGGTTTTTATCGCGGCAAGAAAGTGGTCAAGACCAAGGGCGAATGACCGCTGTGGGACGCTGCCGCTGGCAGCGTTTCTGGTTCTTCAGATTTTTTGTCCTTATGATTTGGTTTGCGCGTTTGCAGGGCTTTGCCGGCGTTGTGCAGGCCAAGTCTGGATTTGGAGCTTACTCTCGCCAAGGATCACTTAGTGGATGTTACATTAGCTATAGATGCGATGGGGGGGGACCACGGCGCTTCGGTCACTGTCCCCGCTGCCGTTGAGTATCTGAAGCAGTATCCACGCGATTCCATCATCCTGGTTGGCAACACTGAAACGATACAGGCTGAATTGAACGCGCTCTCTATCGCAGACGGGCAATTCGCCGGGCGTTTGCGCGTGCAAGCGGCCTCTGAGGTGGTGGGCATGGATGAACTGCCGCAGTCAGCCTTGCGTGGAAAAAAAGACTCTTCGATGCGTGTCGCGATCAACCTCGTCAAGAGTGGTGACGCTTCCGCCTGCGTCAGCGCAGGGAATACGGGCGCGCTGATGGCGACGGCGCGTTATGTGTTGAAAACCATTCCGGGTATCGACAGGCCTGCCATCGCCTCTTATTTGCCGACGCAAAGCGGACAGATATGCATGCTCGATCTGGGTGCCAACACGGATTGTACTGCCGAGCATTTGCTGCAATTTGCGATGATGGGTGCTACGCTGGTCACGGCGCTTGAGCGCAAATCCAATCCCACCGTGGGACTCCTCAATATCGGCAGCGAAGATATCAAAGGCAATGAGGTGGTCAAGCAGGCGGCCATCCTGTTGCGGCAGAGCGACCTGAATTTTTACGGGAACATCGAGGGCAACGATATTTTCAAGGGCGCAACCGACCTTGTGGTGTGCGATGGCTTTGTCGGCAATGTTGCGCTCAAGACTGCCGAGGGTGTGGCCAAGATGATGGGCGACTTCCTGAAAGAGGGATTCAAACGCAGCCTGTATACTAGGTTTGCGGCCGCGATTTCCCTGCCGGTGCTCAGGGCTTTCAAGCACAGGCTGGATCACAGGCGTTACAATGGCGCCAGTTTTCTGGGGCTGAAAGGCATCGTGGTGAAGAGCCACGGTTCGGCTGATGTATTCGCGTTTCGCTGCGCAATTGAAAAGGCCGCCGAAGAGGCGCGTGCCGGCATGTGGCAGCAGATCAGCGTGCATATTGAGAAGTGGCACCATGAGCGTCAAAATACCCAAATGGGAGCGACATGATCTATTCGAAGATTATCGGTACCGGAAGTTATCTGCCTGACAAGGTGCTCACCAATTTTGATCTGGAAAAAATCGTCGATACATCGGATGAGTGGATCGTGTCGCGCAGCGGTATTCGCGAGCGGCATATTGCAGCAGAAGGCCAGATGACCAGCGACCTTGCTTTGCAGGCAAGCCTAAAAGCCATTGAGGCGGCCGGCATAGTTGCTAACGACATTGATCTCATCATTGTTGCTACGACATCCCCTGACAAGATATTTCCCAGCACGGCCTGTCTGTTGCAGGACAAGCTGGGCATCACCAGTGGCGGTGCTGCATTTGACCTGCAGGCGGTGTGCGGCGGGTTTGTCTATGCGATCAATAGCGCGGATCTTTATATCCGCGCAGGCCAGGCAAGAACCGTGCTGGTGGTGGGTGCCGAGGTGATGTCGCGCATGCTGGACTGGACGGACCGTGCAACCTGCGTACTGTTCGGAGATGGCGCGGGGGCCGTGATCATGCAGGCAAGCGATGCGCCTGGCGTGCTGGCCGCGAAGCTGCATTCGGACGGTCGCCATCATGCGCTTTTGAGGGCAGATGGCAATATCTGCAACGGCGAGGTTCAGGGTGATCCGTTCATCAAAATGGAAGGGCAGGCGGTGTTCAAATTCGCTGTCACGGCGTTGAGCCGGGTGGTCGACGAGGTGATGCTGGAGGCGAACATGAAGAGTGCGGATATCGACTGGCTGGTGCCGCATCAGGCGAATATCCGCATCATCGAGGCTACTGCGAAGAAGCTAGGTTTGAGCATGGACAACGTGGTGGTCACGCTTTCACATCATGGCAATACCTCGTCGGCGTCGATTCCGCTGGCGCTGGATGTGGCGGTCAGGGAGGGGCGCATTAAGGTGGGGCAAAATCTCCTCCTTGAGGCGATAGGCGGCGGGTTTACCTGGGGTGCTGTGCTGCTGCGCTGGTAAAAAAGGCAGACGCCAGTCGTTAGTCATCGGTTGGCGATGTTCGCTATGCGGCTTTTTGACTCGCTACTCAACGACTAGAGGCTAACGACTGCTTTTAGCGACTAACGTCTAACAACTGATAGCTTATTTTTTATGATCAAATTTGCATTTGTATTTCCCGGTCAGGGTTCGCAATCTCGCGGCATGATGGGAGGTTATGCTGACTTTCCCGTCGTGCGGGACACATTTGCCGAAGCCTCCGATATTCTCAAGCAGGATATGTGGCAGCTGGTGGTTGAAGGCAGCGATGGCGAGCTCAATGCCACGGTGAACACGCAGCCCATCATGCTGACGGCAGGTGTGGCTGTCTATCGCGCCTGGCAATCGAAGCATGGCGCTCTCGCTTCCGTGATGGCAGGGCACAGCCTGGGTGAATATACTGCGCTGGTGGCAGCGGAAGCCTTGAATTTTTCCGATGCGCTGCCGTTGGTGAGATACCGCGCAGAGTGCATGCAGCAGGCGGTGCCGGAGGGCGTGGGAGGCATTGCGGCGATCCTGGGACTCGATGACGAAGCAGTGCACGCGTTGTGCGTAGAGGCGGCTGAAGGAGAAGTGCTGGAGGCGGTAAATTACAACTCTCCCGGGCAGGTGGTGATCGCGGGTAACCGTGCCGCGGTTGAGCGTGGTATGGCGCTTGCGAAGGCGAAAGGTGCCAAGCGCGCGATAATGCTGCCGATGAGCGTGCCTTCGCACTGTTCATTGCTCAAGGGGGCTGCGGAACGATTGCGCGACTACCTTGTCAGTGTTGACGTCAAAGTGCCGGTGATTTCCGTGCTGCACAACGCCGATGTGGCTGCATACAGTGACGCTGGAAAGATTCGCGATGCGTTGGTGCGCCAGCTTTATTCTCCTGTGCGCTGGGTTGAAACGGTACAGGCGTTCGGGAAAATGGGCGTCACACATAATGTCGAATGCGCGCCAGGCCGGGTGCTGGCTGGCCTCAACAAGCGCATAGACACGAGCCAGCAGGCATTGGCAATTAACGATGGTGCGTCATTGATACAGACGCTGACTGAATTCAAGGAAATGGCATGACACTACAAGGACA
>JAJXWG010000163.1 GCA_021781695.1 Pseudomonadota bacterium | reverse complement strand
ACGTCAGCACAGAGCGATGTTCCGCAAGGCCTGATTTTTTGGCCCACGAAGCTTTATCAGGGCAGGTACGTCGTCAGCTATGCTGCGATGCGATAGGTGTTCTTGCCTGTACGTTTGGCTTCATATAAAGCCAGATCCGCGCTTTTCATCAAATTTGTCACGTTTTCGCCATGCACAGGATAAACGCTGACACCGATACTGACAGTCATGTTCACATCGTGGTCTTGGATATGATAGGGGCGTGACAGGGACTGCTTCACTTTAGACACAAGATGAGTGACTTCATCAGCATGATTGAGTTCCGACAGCCCAATCACAAACTCGTCTCCGCTTATGCGCGCAACCGTATCCTCCCGACGCACTGCGGCAACCAGGCGATCGGCGACCATCTTTAACAGCGTATCACCCCCATCGTGACCCAAAGTGTCGTTGATCTCCTTGAATCCGTCCAGGTCCAGATACATCACCGCCATGGTGGAGTTGTGTCTGTGCGCATGAGCGATGGACAGCGACAGTCTGTCCGCCAAAAGTCGCCTGTTCGGCAGCCCGGTCAACGCGTCATGCAGCGCCAAGGATTCTAGCGAGCGGCTGTGATCTAACAGCTTCTTATACAGCAATCGCATTTCCAGCATGTTGTGTATGCGCGACTTGGCTTCCATCAGGTCAAACGGCTTGCTGATGAAATCTTTCGCGCCGGAAACCAGCGCACGCAGCTTGTGGTTGGGTTGGGCAGTGATGACGAGTATCGGTACATAGCCATTGGTTTCAGCTTTTTTTAAGGCTTCCATTACCTGAAAGCCATCCATGCCGGGCATCTGCATGTCGAGCAGTATGAGGTCGTAGTGATTTTTTTGATGGAGTGCGCAAACTTCATAGGGGTTGTTGGTTGACTCAATGCATGAGTAACCGACATCACGCAGCATTTCCTCAAGCAGAAGCACATTGGCTTGCTGATCATCTACGATCAGAATGCTGGCATTTAGTATTTCATTTTCGTTAATCATTGAATTTATCCGATTCCATTCTGGTTGAGCCGATGTTCATTATCTGCAGCTTCCACTGGTGTGATTTCAGTCATGTCAACCAGCACGATTCGAAGCATCATTTCCTGACCCGATTTTTTCAGACGCTGGCAAATCAGTATTACCTTGGCGAATGTCCCGTCGCCTTTCTGCAGCGCAAGTTCACAATGACGTTTGTGGTCGCTTTTCAGTACGGAAATAAAATGGTGATGCCAGAGATCCTGATCTGCAGGAAGAACGAAAGAGGCAAAACGGCGGCGCATCAGCAATTTTCGCTCCACGCCGAGCAGCTCTGCGCCGGGAAGATTGATGTCTTTAATCGTGGCTTCCCTGTCAAGCGTTAGGTAACTGACCAGCGCGAAATCATAGAAATCGACATAACGGTCGCGGGAAGCTTCCAGTTCAATCTGCGAACGCCGCAAGGTCTCGTTCTGCATTTCCAGTTCGATCTGACTAACGCGCAGTTCATGCATCAATTCATGCAGCAGGTTCTCTCCAGGGAGCGGTTGTACAAATGACGGCGTCCTGCGATAAAGTCGCGATTCGTCTTCCTGCCGTAATTGTTCGGCATTCAGGTTGTTTTGTTTCATGGCTTGCCTAGTCCTGAAATGGGTTCTTGAACCGGATGGCTTACAGTAGTCCTGCCGGTATATGGCTCAGAATATGCAATATTCAGCCATCCTTCTGTGCGCTGGCCAACACAGGCGGCAGCGTGTCGGTCACATCCTTGCCGATACCCCGGTAACCGGTATAACGACCGGATGCGTCAAACATCGGCTCTCCGCTCACCATCAGATAATGTCTTGTCCCGTCAGGATTGATCCGGGAGTAGACGAAATCCAGAAACGGCTGTCTGGAGGCCAGTTTTTCTGCCAGCATTTCCCGCTCGGCATCGATCCAGCCTGCACCCTGATCGTCCCGGATATTTCCCAGCGTATCGTCTATCCGGATGCCGAGCATCTTGAGCACCGGGCCGAAAATTTTGGTGAAATTTCCTGTTTCGTCTTGTTCCCAATACCAGTCTGATGACAGCTCAGTCAGGCGGCGAAAACGCGCTTCGCTTGCACTGAGTTCTTTTGTGCGCTCCAGCACCTTCTGTTCCAGCAGTTTGTTGTGCTCCTGGAGCTTGCTGTGTAACAAGCGCACTTCCAGCATGTTGTGAATACGCGTCTGTACTTCGACAAGATCAAACGGTTTGGCCACAAAATCCCTTGCGCCGCAGGCCAGCGCCTGCAATTTGTGGCTCGGTTGGGCCGTGATCACGAGTAATGGAAGGTAGCTGTCGGGCTCGATTTCCTTGAGGGCTTTCATCACCTGGAACCCATCCATGCCGGGCATTTGCAGGTCCAGCAGAATCAGATCATAGCGGTTGTTGCGATGCAGCTCGCTGACGGCATAAGGGTCTGTGGTCGATGCAATGCTGGTATAACCGGCATCCTGTAATAATTCCTCCAGCAAAATCACATTGGTCGGCTGGTCGTCAACGATCAGTATGTTGGCGTTTAGAATTTCCTGATTGCTGATCATTGTAGTTGTCCTGTTATCTGTTCTGGTTTGGAAAATTTCAGTGCATCTTCCAGCGCTTTCATGAACTCGTTAATTTTAATTGGCTTGGTGAGATAACGGAAAAATCCGGTGCCCAGCCCTTTTTCAATATCGCGCAGCATGGCATTTGCACTCAAGGCAATAACCGGGATATGCATGGTGGCAGGGTCATCGATCAGTATCTTCAACGCTTCAATCCCGCTGATGCCAGGCAGATTAATGTCCATCAGGATCACGTTCGGCAGATGGGCGCGTGCCAGAGCGATGCCTTTAAGTGCATCGCGCGCGCTCAGCATTCTTACATCAGGATGTCCTTCGATGATCTGCTCGACCAGCATCAGGTTGGCCGGGTTGTCTTCTATATAAAGCAGCGTGGCCTTCCCTGAGGTCTTTATTGAAACGTCGTCAGGTTTAGGGCGTATCAACTGCGGCGCAATATCCCGGAGCAGTTCGATGCAAAATTCACTGCCTACGCCGACAGTGCTTTTTACGCTGATTGTACCGCCCATCAGTTCGATCAGCTGCTTGGTGACGACCAGGCCGATGCCGGTTCCTTCCTCTGCGCCGTTCTCCTGACCCAGGCGGTTGAAAGGCTGAAATAGTTGCAGCAACTTTTCAGGAGGCAATCCCTCGCCACTGTCCTTGATGCTGATTTGAATGCGATCCGGGCTGCTTACGCTGCATTCCACCACGACTGTTCCCAGCTCGCGGTTGTATTTGATCGCATTGGACAACAGGTTGATCAGCACCTGTTTGACGCGGGTGCGGTCTGCATGGGCAAACCAGCTCTCGTCGAACGGAATGAAATTCACATGGATGGCGTGTTTTACCGCCTCTGGTTCGATCATGGACTGGCATTCGCGCATGACTTCAGAGAGCGACACCGCTTCCTGGGACAGCGAAAGCTTGCCGGACTCGATCACTGCAAGATCGAGAATTTCGTTGATTAATTCCAGCAGATACCATCCTGCCTTGACGATCTGATGCAGCCTTTGCATCTGGATCTCGCTGGGAGGCGGGGAGCTGATTTCCAGCAGCTGTGCAAATCCAAGGATGGCATTGAGCGGGGTGCGCAGCTCATGACTCATTTGGGAAAGAAAAATCGACTTCGCCAGATTGGCTTTTTCCGCCAGAAGTTTGGCATTTTCCAGTTCGGTGTTTTTGTCATGCAGCACCTGATCCAGGCGTTTGCGTTCCGTGATGTCGCGCGCTGCGGCAAACACGCCTTGCAGCTTCCCTTCGGCATTGTAGAAGGTGGCCGCATTGTAGGAGACTTCCGTTTCTTTGCCGTTTCTTGCGCGTGTGGTGAGCTCGTAGTCGGTAACCTTTTTTTCGCTTAGTACCTGTTTGATGCCCGCCTCGGCCCGCGCAGGATCGGTGAAGTAGTTCTTGAAAGGCGTGCCGATCAGAGCGCCACGCGCGCAACCGGTGAGCGCGATCATCTGCTGGTTGACATCGGTAATGATGCCAGATGGATCGGTCGTCATCAGCGCATCGATGTTGGATTCGATCAGGGAACGGGTGTAAAACTGCTGGTCGCGCAAAGCCTGCTGCACTGCATATTCATCGGTGACATCGCTGAACACCAGCACGACACCGATTATCTGACCGTCGCGATCGCGTATCGGCGCGCAACTGTCGGCGATATCGCACTCGCTGCCATCCCTTGCAATCAGCACGGTATGATTGGCCAAGCCATGTATCGTGCCCTTTTTCAGCGTATCCATGACCGGGATGAAGGCCGGCTCCCGGGATTCCTTGTGGATGATGTGAAAAATATCCGCAACCGGATGGCCTGCAGCATCTGCCTGTTTCCAGCCTGTGAGTTTTTCGGCCAGCGGGTTGAGCAGCGTCACACGGCCTCTATCATCGGTTGCTATCACCCCGTCACCGATGGAATTGAGCGTGACAGAGAACTTTTCCTCGCTGATCTGCAAGGTGATGTTAGTCTGTTGCAGTTT
>JAJXWG010000162.1 GCA_021781695.1 Pseudomonadota bacterium | reverse complement strand
GTCATTGCAGAAAAATCGGACTCCCCGGCCTGGTATATCCAGCGCAAAAGCTGCTTGGCACGAAACGGCTTCTCGCCCATCTCCGTGAGATAGGCAGTCAGCGCATGGGCATCCAGATCGAGAAGGTTTTGTTGCATTGAAAATTTAACGTGAATAGACGTTCATCGCGGGAAAGAAATAGGCGATTTCCACGGCGGCTGTCTCAGGCGCATCGGAACCGTGCACCGCATTCGCGTCGATGCTGTCGGCGAAATCGGCACGTATGGTGCCCTTGTCCGCTTTCTTGGGATCCGTAGCACCCATCAGCTCACGGTTCTTCAGGATCGCGCCTTCACCTTCCAGCGCCTGAATCATCACAGGACCCGAAATCATGAAATTCACAAGATCGTTGAAAAACGGGCGCGCCGCATGCACAGCATAAAAACCTTCCGCCTCGCTGCGTGACAGGTGCACCATGCGCGCAGCAACCACCTTTAGGCCTGCGCCTTCGAAACGGGAATAGATCTGACCGATGACATTTTTTGCAACCGCATCAGGTTTGATGATAGACAGGGTACGTTCAACAGCCATGCTAGATTCTCCAAGAGTTTTTAATGAAATGCGACCTTGAATTCTATCAGACATTGCCTTTCCTGTCGCACATCCAGCAAATCGGCCGAGGCGTCGTGCAAAATAGGGTTTCTGATTTGAAAAAAATATGTCAGAATTGTTGTATAACGATTTCAATGAAACCTATGTCCACTCCTATTCTAGTTGTTGATGACTCGGCAATGGCGCGCAAGATGCTGATCAAATCTCTACCTGCGAGCTGGGACGTTGAAATCACTCAGGCCGGCAACGGCCACGAAGCGCTCCATGCATATCGCGCGGGAAAAGCCGATGTGATGTTCCTAGACCTGACCATGCCCGAGATGGATGGCTACCAGGTTCTGGAAACCCTGCAGAAAGAAGGCCTAAACAGCTTTGTCATCGTCGTTTCCGCAGACATTCAGCCCATCGCTCAGGAACGCGCCAAGAAGCTTGGCGCATTGGCTTTTGTAAAAAAACCCGTCTCGCCCGGGATTCTCGAATCCGTATTGAAGGAATACGGGGTTGAGCTATGAGCATCGCGCCGCTGACCCCGGATCAACGCGATGCGTTGCAGGAGATCACCAACATTGCGATGGGTCAGGCAGGCGCATCGCTTGCCAGCCTGCTCGATGCCTTTGTCAACCTTTCCGTGCCGCGCATCAATGTGCTAGCGCTGCCCGAAGTCGCGAACAGCATACGCGATCTGGTCGGGACGGATGCCGAAGTGACTGCGGTGAGGCAGTCTTTTCAGGGCTATCTGCTGGGCGAAGCGATCGTCATTTACCAGCAGCAAGGCTGCAAGGAACTTGCCGACATGATGGGCCATGTCGATGAACTGGATCAGGCGGCAGAAACCGAACTGCTGCTTGACGTTGCCAATATTCTGGTCGGCGCATGCCTGGGCGGCATTACCGAACAGCTCAAGGCCATCTCCATGGAAAACAATTCCGGGGAACTGCGGTTTTCCGCACCCTCGATGATGGCGGTGAACGTGCCTCCCGAAACGCTGATCAATCCCGAGAAACTGAGCTGGACCCACGCATTGCTGGTGGAAGTGAATTTCACGCTGGAAAACAGGAATTTTGTCTCCCACCTCATCATGCTGATGCCCGAGAAGACCATAGAAAAAATCCGCGGCGTGCTTGACGAGTTCATTGCCTCCTTTTAAAGCCCATTGACCAATACCATGCACAATTCGCTTCTGCCTGATTTCATCGTGAAATGGGTTGATGTCGGCATCTTCGTGGTCAACCGGGATATGGAAATCACACTGTGGAATCATTTCATGGCAAGACACAGCGAACAAAGCGCCGATCAAGTCATAGGCAGGAATTTGTTTGCGTGTTTTCCAGATCTGCCCGAGACTTGGCTTGCCAAAAAAATCCAGAGCGTGTTCCTGCTCAAGAATTTTGCCTTCACCTCCTGGGAGCAAAGGCCCTATCTGTTCCGCTTCCCGCATAACCGCCCCATCACAGGCGGCGGTGACTTCATGTACCAGAACTGCACTTTCCTGCCTGTCAAAAATGACAGCAATGAAGTCGATTCGGTCTGCATAACTTTGATGGATGTGACGGACGTTGCGTTTACCCAGACATTGCTCAAGGAAGCGCTGGATTCTTTAGGCGAGAGCAGCAACCGGGACGGTCTTACGGGCATATACAACCGCCGGTATCTCGACAAACACATTGCGATCGAATTCGACCGCGCCAGACGCTACGGCGAGCCGTTCTCCTTCATTCTTTTCGACCTCGACCACTTCAAGCGAGTCAACGACAGCTACGGACACCTGGGCGGGGATGAGGTTTTACGCGAAATCGCACAACACGTTGGCAGCATGCTGCGCACCACGGACACCATCGGACGCTATGGCGGAGAAGAGTTTGGCATCATACTTCCCTCCACGTCCCTGGAAGACGCATGCTTTCTGGCCGAGCGGGTGCGGCAAGCCATAGCGCAAACCCCGGTTCCTTTCCAGGATACCCAGATCAAGGTCAGCATCAGCATGGGCGTATCCGAGTTCAAGTCCAGCCAACCCAACTACGAGCAACTGATCAATGAGGCAGACCAGGCCCTCTACGCATCTAAAGAGGCCGGACGCAATCGTGTCACCTCCTATCCGCTGGAATTACAGTCCGCCTGATCGAACCTTTTTAACAGGCCCGTTGCGTCGCCGGTAAAGTTTCTCCGAAATATGCCGATATCAAGCGATAGATGCGCAGCGACAGGCTGCCACTCTGACCGGGAGCAACGATCATCAGCACAACAAACAACAAGGCCGGCTTTGCACATTCATGTCCCGTCGCACGGCCGCGCCTTAAAAAGCCGACCCGATGAGGATATTGATCATATTGCTATTGCTGAGCACCGCAGCACAGGCCAGCGAGATTGATGAGGCGCTGCGGGCCGAGGAAGCCGGCGATTACGTCAAGGCCGCGACCTTGTTTCTTCCGCTGGCGCAAAAAGGCGATCCCGTCGCGCAATACAATCTCGGCGTGCTGTATGTTCAGAATCGTGTCATACAGCGGGACTACTCTTTGGCCTTGCAGTGGTATCTGGCTGCAGCCGAACAGGGATATGCGCAAGCCCAGGCCAGCCTGGGCATGCTTTATGAAAGCGGCACAGGCATACCGCAGGACTACCAGAAAGCGCTGCATTGGCTGACCCTGGCCGCGAAGCAGCGCAATGCAACCGCGCAACTTCAGGTCGGACAGATGTATGCGGCAGGTCTGGGGATGCCGCAGGATTACAGGGAAGCCGTCAAATGGTACCGACTGGCTGCCGAGCAGGGAAATGCCATCGCCCATGCCAGACTGGCCGAATGTTATGCAAAGGGATGGGGCGTTGCGCAAAACGATGCGATGGCCGCAAAATGGTACGGCACGGCGGCCAATTATGCCAGCGACGAGCGTCAGCGCAACCGCTATCTGGCAAGCCAAACTGCGCTTGAAAAGGACATTGCCAGTCGCAAGGCGACAGAAGCCAGAATCGAAGATGAACACAAGGCGGTTCAAGCTGAAGCCGCTCGCATTGCGACTGAACAGGCGGCAGTCAATCAGGCCGTGGAAGATGCCAAGCTGAAACTGGCCGCTCAGGCGGCATTCGATGCAAGAGTCCAGGCTCAGGAATTGAACAATGTCAGAAAAGAACTGGATGATGTCAAGAAGGAACTGACCCGGGTCAAGACAGACAAAGAACGGAGCAGGGCCGATCAGCGAAGCAGGCTGGAAGCGCAAATGGCCAGACGCCGCGCTGAAATCAATGCGGAAGCCGCCCGGCGCAGAAGGGAAATATTGGCAGAAGAAAGGCGTTCAAAAGTTGAAAAGGAAACCCTGGCCAAGACATCGAAGCCGGAACCCGCCAAACCCGTGGCAACCGCCGCGAAGCCGGAACCCGCCAAACCCGTGGCAGCCGCCGCGAAACCGGAACCCGTCAGGGCAGAAACCGCCACAACTACCCAGGGCGCCGGCAAGGTCACGTATCCGGCAAAAACCGAGCTCAGCGATGATGAACTGAAACACCCGCTGATACGCGAACTTCAGCCGCCGGTCGGCAGTCTCCCCGGAAAGCCGCTGATCAAGATAAAGCAGATCGAATGGTCAAAGAAGCAGAATGATTCCTGACTGGACGATCAGCAGCCCATTTCCACCCTCATGCCCGCCTCGTCCTCCTTGCACAGATATTCCGCGGCAATCGCAATCCCGGGCACACAGACCAACACCTCCCCGCAATACAGCAGCGGCAGCCTGTCGCGATTCCAGGGCGGGATGCCATGCTCCTGAAACAGATTTTTCAGGCTGCGGGTTGAGGATTTTGATCCGGGGCGCAATATTTCCCCCCCGCGGCGCAGCCGCAACGTCACAGGCGCGCGCCCCAATTTTGCAAGGTTAACGCCCTGCCCTGTTGACTGCAGAAAATTGACCACTGTATCCGTAGCAGGCCAGCCGAGCTGCGTCTCCCCTTGCCATGGCAATA
>JAJXWG010000161.1 GCA_021781695.1 Pseudomonadota bacterium | reverse complement strand
CTATACCCATGCTTTGGGCCAGCTCCTTGTGCGTGCATCCGTCGTTGCGTGACAGGTGCAACAGCAAAGTCCAGCGGGAAAGGGTGAATCCCTGCGGCCTCAGCTGGCGATCCAACGCGATGCGCCAGGCATGTGTGGTTAGGAACATCGATTCGGCGAACTGTTCGTTCAATGGCTTCATTTTTGTTTTCCTGCTAATGATTAGCATGCTAACTATGATGAAGGAAAATCAGCCGTTTGTCGACTGTTGCTACAGGAATCTGTCCAGCAGCTTGCGGCTGTGGGTGTCGAGTTTTTCGATGTTGCGCAGCAGGAAAGAAATGCCGTAGCCGTCGGTGATGAGCAATGCGGTATGCGACAGGCGGCGGATGTGGTCTTCGGCCTTGAGCAGCAGCTCGGTATCTCCCCTGTCTGTCTCTATCTGCCAGGTGCTGGGCGTTGCAAAACTCGACACCTTGACGATGCGGTGTATTTCGGGGGTGAACTCGCGATAGGAAAGATCATTCATGATCAGCGCACGGGTATCTTCTGGCAGGCTGTTTAGTGTTTCTATCCAGACAAGTTCATGTCCGTCCTGAGCCATCAGCGAGATGCATGCATCGGGTGCGGCAATCGGGAAGGCACGCACCGGAACCACGCTCTCATATGTCTGGCCATTTAAGCCGCATACCAGGCGCCCGGCGGCATTGCGTGCCAAGGTGAAATTTGCCGAGCGATCCGATTGCCTTCTATCTGCTTGAGGGAAGCTCATGCGCTCACCTTGCCTTCCATCGGTATGCGTCTCTGGTCCATTTCCGTGTCAACGTTGCGCGCCTGTGCCTGATACAGGCGGTAGTAGGCGCCGCCCTTTTCCATGAGTTCCTCGTGGTTGCCTATCTCGACGATTTCGCCTCTGTCCAGCACCACCAGCCGGTTCGCTTTGTGCAGCGTGGAAAGCCGATGGGCGATCGCGATGGTTGTTCGGCCCTGCACGAGATTGTCTAGCGCCTTCTGGATTTCTTTTTCAGTTTCGGTATCCACCGATGCGGTCGCTTCGTCGAGTATCAGTATGCGCGGGTCGATCAGGAGCGCGCGCGCAATCGAGATGCGCTGGCGCTCTCCGCCGGACAGCCCGTGGCCCCTTTCACCCACCAGCGAGTCATAGCCATGCGGCAGGCGAAGGATGAACTCATGGGCATGCGCGGCGCGCGCGGCAGCGACTATTTCGGTTCGGGTGGCATCGGGCTTCCCATAGGCAATGTTTTCGGCGATGCTGCCAAAGAACAGGAAGGGCTCCTGCAGAACCAGGCCGATATGGCGACGGTATTCCGGGATGGGCAGGGAGCGGATGTTGACATTGTCCACGCTGATGGCACCTTCGGTGACATCGTAGAACCGGCACATCAGATTGACCAGCGTGCTTTTCCCAGAGCCGCTGTGGCCGACCAGCCCTATCATCTCTCCAGGTTCTATCACCAGGTTCAGATTCCTGATCACCGTGCGATTGCCATAGCGAAATCCGGCATCCTTGAACTGGACTCGGCCCTCGATTTTTTCCATGTGAACCGGATGTGCGGGTTCCGGCACACTGGAGACGTGATCGAGTATGTCGAAGATGCGTTTGGCGCCGGCGGCGGCTTTCTGCGTGACCGACACGATGCGGCTCATCGAATCAAGGCGCGAATAAAAACGGCTGATGTAGGCCAGAAAAGCGGTCAGCACGCCCACGGTGATCTGATTTTTAGACACCTGCCAGATGCCGAAAGCCCATACCACGAGCAGGCCGATCTCGGTCAGGAGCGATACGCTGGGCGTGAACAGCGACCAGATTTTATTGATGCGGTCGTTCACCTGCAGGTTATGCTGGTTGGCGATGCGGAAGCGTTCCGCTTCACGTTTCTCCTGGGCAAAGGCCTTGACGACGCGGATGCCGGGGATGGTGTCGGCCAGCACATTGCTCACTTCAGACCAAACGCGGTCGATCTTTTCGAAACCTGTGCGCAGCCTGTCGCGAACAAAGTGGATCATCCATCCGATGAAGGGCAAAGGCAGCAGGGTCACCAGCGCAAGCCAGGGGTTGATGGAGAAAAGGATGACGGATGTCATCGCGATCATCAGCACGTCGGTTGCGAAATCGAGCAGATGCAGAGACAGGAAGACGCAGATTCTGTCCGACTCGGAGCCGATTCTGGACATCAGATCGCCGGTGCGTTTCCCGCCGAAGTATTCAAGGGAAAGGCGCAGCAGATGTTCATAGGTCACGGTGCGCAGGTCAGCGCCTATTCTTTCGCTGACCAGCGCCAGGATATAGGTCTTGGCCCAGCCAAGGCTCCATGCCAAAAGCGCTGAACCCAGCAGTCCGGAAAGCAGCCAGGCTACCGTGACGAAGTCGATCGGCTTTCCGTTCTGGTAGGGAATCAGCACCTTGTCCATCAGCGGCATCGTGAGATAGGGTGGCACCAGGGTCGCAGCGGTGGAGGCCAGCATCAGCAGAAACCCTGAAAGCAGCTGCCACTGATAGGGCTTTGCAAAACGCCAGAGCCGCAACAGCGTCCAGGTCGAAGGCGGCGCGTTTATTGTCATGCTGCAAGAGGGGCATTCGCCCTGCACCATGGGTGTGGAACAGTCCGGGCAGAGTTCGGGCGCTTCCTCGGGGATGGCAATGCCCGTGAGGAAATGGGTGCATTGCTGCTCGAACTGCTTGACCAGACTCGCCGCCTGAACATTGTGAGCCAGCGTATAAAACCAGCAGGCTATGCGCTGATTTTCGTGGAACAGCTCGATTCTTCCGACGCCGCCATGGTCGTGACGCTGAACAGTCATGCCGGACCGATAGGAATATTCGCGCATTTCCTGTCCGTCGAGATGGAGCAGGCGCTGACTGGTCACGATGAGCAGGCTTTGTGAAAAATTCAGGCGTTGATCGAGATTGATGGCAAGCTGAATCTGGATCTTTTCGCCATCGCGCAGCCGTAACTGTGCAACGGCGCGCAGCGCGTCCTGAGCGGAGGGTGGCAAAGGGGAAGAAGTGTTCACTGGCGGCGATATTACTACAATAAAACGCGCCGACAAACAGTTTTGCCGCTCGCTCTGGTAAACTTAGATAAAAAAATGCGGGTAAACCAAAATCCCATGCGCTGCGTTAAACGCTTGAAGCCGCACAATTCACCAGGAAGGTTTGATGGAGTTTCTAAAAATTTTGCCGCTGCGCGGCCCGAATATCTGGACCTATCGTCCGGTGCTTGAGGTGTGGCTGGATATCGGTGTGCTGGAAGACTCTCCTTCCAATACGATACCGGGTTTTTACGAACGACTCACGGGATTTTTGCCCACGCTGATCGAACACCGCTGCAGCGTTGGCGAGCGGGGCGGCTTCCTGCAGCGTTTGCGCGAGGGCACATGGCCTGGCCACATACTCGAACATGTCGCGATAGAGCTGCAGAATCTCGCCGGCATGCAGAGCGGTTTTGGCAAGGCGCGCGAAACCTCAAGGCGCGGGGTATACAAGGTCGCGGTGCGTTCGCGCAACGAAGCGGTGAGCCGCGCCGCGCTGTATGCTGCGCGCGATCTGGTCCTTTGCGCGATGCAGGACAAGCCCTATGACGTTGCATCCGTCGTCGCGCAATTGCATGAGATGGTCGATGCGCTTTGTCTTGGCCCCAGCACGGCGTGCATCGTGGAGGCCGCAACCGACAGGGGCATTCCATTCATACGCCTGACCGAAGGCAATCTGGTGCAATTGGGCTACGGCGCAAGCCAGCACCGCATCTGGACTGCAGAGACAGACCAAACCAGCGCGATCGGCGAGAGCATATCCAAGGACAAGGACCTTACCAAATCCCTGCTTCATGCTTGCGGGGTCCCGGTGCCTGAAGGCCGCATCGTTGAAAGCCCGGCTGACGCCTGGGAGGCGGCTGAAGATATTGGCCTTCCCGTGGTGGTCAAGCCCTCCGACGGCAACCACGGACGCGGTGTTTCCACCGAGCTCATGACGCGCGACGAAGTCGAGGCCGCATTCAGTCTTGCGGATGTGGAGGGCAGCGAGGTGATAGTCGAGCGGTTCGTGCGCGGCAACGAGCACAGGCTGCTGGTGGTCGGCGGCCGCCTTGCTGCCGCGGTCCGGGGCGAATCGGTATTCCTGGCGGCGGACGGATGTTCTTCTATCAGAAAACTGATCGACGAGCAGATCAACAGCGACCCGCGTCGCGGGGAAGCAGAAGAGTTTCCGCTGGATGTGATCGATATCGATGGCAATCCAGCGGTCCGTTTCGAGCTTGAACGCCAGGGCTATACGGCCGAGTCGGTTCCCTTTCCCGGCACGAAGGTGTTGATACAGCGCAACGGCAATGTCGCCTTTGATGTCACCGATATGGTGCATCCCGATGTGGCTGAAACGGCAGAGCTTGCAGCTCGCATCGTTGGGCTGGATGTCGCCGGCATCGATCTGGTGGCCGTTGATATTTCCCGCCCGCTAGCCGAGCAGGGTGGTGCCATCGTCGAAATCAACGCGGGCCCCGGCCTCTTGATGCATCTTAAACCCGCATCGGGCAAGCCCCGTCCGGTGGGGCGCGCCATCGTCGACAGTCTTTTTTCGCAGAACGAGA
>JAJXWG010000160.1 GCA_021781695.1 Pseudomonadota bacterium | reverse complement strand
GCCCTCAAGGACTGCGCCCACCTGTATTTCCAGAATCTTGTAGTTCACATCGCCTGTGACCCTGGCCTTGGCATGAAGTTCCAGAAATTCACTGGCGGTCACCGTCCCGCAGATCGACCCGTTGATGACCAGGTGCGTGACGCTGACATCGCCGTTCACGCAGCCCTGCTCGCTCAGCACCAGTGTGCTCGGTTTGCCCGGTATCGCTACTATGTTGCCGTTGACTTCCCCATCTATGCGCATTCCGCCGCTGAAACTGATATTGCCTTGTATCACAGACCCTGCACCGATCAGCGTGTCTATCCGGTTTGGGGGCTTGCCGTGCTTCCTGTTGAACAAAGTTACCCTCCAATCAGCTAAGGTTGACGCTCTGGCGCGCTCTGGGTTCAGCCACGCCATGCTCAAAGAGTCTGACCTGAACATTCAGAAGTTGCACATTCTGCGGCAATCTGAAACTCTGCTCAAGACGCATATAATACTTGAAATTCAACTGAAACTGCTCATTCCCAGAATTACTGGAGGGGAATAGCTGGGTCGACTTGCGTCCATTCTGCATCACTGTGGCGACCAGCTGATAGCTTCCTGTAAATTCTTTGGCGCGCTGACCGCTCTGCACCAGCAACATGCGCACCCGGTATTCCCCGGGGATCTTGTCCCGCTCCAGGCTCAATCGGTGAATCGCCAGTTCGCCTTCCTTGCCCTTTTCACCAGTCAGGTTCTGAAAGAAATTAAGATCGTCCTGCAAGCGCATGTTCTCGTCGTTCAGACTCTTCATCTGACGGGTAGTCTCTTCGCTGCGCCCATGTTCCATCTGGATCTGCTGCTCGAATTGCGCGACCTTTTTGCCAAGCTCAGCATTCTCATCTGTCAGTCTGGCAACTCTTACGCGCAGGTCGCTCAATTCCTGCTGGGTTTCTCCTTTGTGGAAACCCGCAAACTCAAGGCCGCTGTTATAGGCAAACCAGACCAGCGCCAGTGTCGCCAGCACAAACGGCAACAGCATGCTCCAGCGCAGGTACCACGCGATATGAGGACGCACCGACAGGCGGGGTGCGGCGATGCCAAACTTGCGTCTGGCCTTGCGCAGCACTCTAATTGCAAGCTCCTGTTAATTCATGCATAAGCACTCCCGATTTAAGGCAGCAATGGCACGATATTCAGCGCCGTATTCTCGGCAAACCCGAACATGATATTCATGTTTTGCACTGCCTGCCCAGCCGCGCCTTTGACCAGATTGTCCACCACGGACAACACCACGACGGTATCGCCGCCCTGCGGCCTGTGTACGGCGATGCGGCAGCGGTTCGAGCCGCGCACGCTGCGCGTTTCAGGATGGCTGCCGGGCGGCATCACATCGACAAACGGCTCATTCAGATAGCGCTTCTCGAACAGTGCCTGCAAGTCCACATCGCGAGTCAGCCTGCCGTAAAGTGTTGCATGTATGCCGCGTATCATGGGTGTGAGATGCGGCACAAAAGTAAGCCCCACATCGCATCCCGCAACCCCTGCAAGCCCTTGCCGGATTTCCGGAAGGTGCCTGTGTCCCGCAACGCCATAGGCCTTGAAGTTGTCGCCAGCCTCCGCGAACAGCGTCGCGATTTCGGCCTTGCGGCCCGCGCCCGACACACCGGATTTGGCATCTGCAATCAGACTGCCCGTATCGATTGCACCCGCTTCCAGCAGCGGGAAGAAACCCAATTGAACCGCAGTTGGATAACAGCCAGGATTGGCGACCAGTTGCGCGGATCTTATTTTTTCGCGGTTGATCTCCGGCAGGCCGTACACGGCGTTCGCCACAAGCGCAGGGCATGCATGCGTCATGCCATACCATTTTTCCCACGAAGCGATGTCCTGCAGGCGGAAATCCGCGGCCAGATCGATCACCTTCACGCCAGCATCGAGCAGAGCCTTAGCCTGTTGCATCGCGATGCCGTTGGGCGTGGCAAAGAACACCAGATCACAGGTTTCAAGATGCGCCTCATCCGGATGAACGAACAAAAGATCCAAGAGGCCGCGCAGGCTGGGAAACATCTGGTCGACGGCCGTGCCCGCATCGGCGCGGGAAGTGATCGCGTGCAGTTTAACCTCGGGGTGCAACGCCAGGAGGCGCAGCAGTTCCACCCCTGTATACCCCGTGCCGCCGACTATGCCAACCTTGATCATTTGAGCTCCTGTTCGAATCAGACCACATGATACAACAAAGCCGCTCGAAAGCGGCTTTGTATGAATCCAGTTTGCAGACCCTGGAAAATTAACGCTTGGAGAATTGCTTCCTGCGGCGAGCCTTGCGCAAGCCCACTTTTTTACGCTCGACTTCGCGTGCATCGCGCGTGACCAAGCCTGCCGCCTTCAAGACCGGTTTGAAATCCGCGTTGTAGTCGATAAGCGCGCGCGTGATGCCGTGGCGCACAGCACCCGCCTGGCCGTTTTCACCGCCACCCGACACATTGACCATGATGTCGAACTTGCCCAGCGTCTCGGTCAGGCTCAAAGGCTGGCGCACAATCATGCGGCCTGTTTCGCGCGAGAAAAACACATCCACCGGCTTGTCGTTGACGATGAAATCGCCTTTGCCTGCCTTGATGAACACACGTGCCACCGCACTCTTGCGACGACCTGTTCCATAGTTATAAGTGACCGCCATGATTATGCCTTCAACAAGTTAACGGGTTTGGGTTGCTGCGCCTCATGCGGATGCGTGGCACCGGCATAAACCTTCATCTTGCGCAACATCGCGTAGCCCAACGGGCCCTTGGGCAACATGCCCTTGACTGCCTTTTCCAGAATGCGGCTGGGATGTCGGCCTTGCATCTTGGAAAAATTGGTTGTGTAAAGACCGCCGGGATAACCGGTATGGCGGTGGTACAGCTTGGCTTCAGCCTTGTTGCCTGTCACGCGCAGCTTTTCCGCATTGACCACGACGACGAAATCGCCCGTATCCACATGCGGCGTGTATATCGCCTTGTGCTTGCCGCGCAAGCGCGAAGCAATTTGTGCAGCCAAACGGCCCAGCACCTGATCTGCAGCATCTACCAAGAGCCAGTCGTGCTGGACTTCGTGAGCCTTAGCGGAAAATGTTTTCATAGCCACTATTCCTAAATTCTGTATTGAAACTTCGAAGGGCGCGAATTCTAGTATAGCCGCCGATGACTGTCAAATGATATTTCGTCAGCATGCAGCTCGATAGTACAGCGGCATGGCAGCTGAAGTTCAAAAACAGCGATAGCAAAAGCTTCTTTAAAACAACTCGATATCTCCGCTCACAGGCTCTTCTTCAACGGCCTTAAGGTAGCGAATCTCTTCCTCGGCAATGGTGTTGTTGTGCAATGAACGCAGGCGCTTCACGCGAACTCTTCCGGTCGCAGGAAAATAAACCACCATGCGCGGGAAAATATCCCCTACGTCTTCCACCGAAGCCGCGATCCCTTCCGTCTTGAGATAGTCGCGAGCAAAGGTGATGTTTCTCAAACCGACATCGGTCATGTTTTGCAGGATGCGTCCGCCGCCAAACAGTTTGACTTCCAAATTTTCGCGCCTTCCGCCATTTTTCAGGATAGCATTGATCAGGTGTTCCATCGCAAAATTGCCATAACGCGTCGCGGCGCTAAGCCCCCCCGATTTCCAGCTGTCGGCGTCCGATGACGCAGGAAGCATGAAGTGATTCATGCCGCCGACACAACATACCTTATCGCGTATACAGGCCGAAATGCATGAACCCAGCGTCGTGTAAATCCCTTCATCGCTTTTGGTGACGTAATACTCGCCGGGAAGAATACGCGCAGCGTATGTTGCATAAGTGTTGTTCCAGCTTTTTCGGACATGCTCGAATCCTGGCAGGATGGGCGGCGGGCGGGGAATGACAGCCATGATCAATTTCCGAAAAAGAGCTTCCGGGTTTCTGCAACCTCCTGATTGGCTTCGCGCACCACCAGATCGACGATGCCATCATCAAGCCCCGTGATTGCCCAGGCTGACGGATCGACAGGCGGGACATCATCAAGGCTCAGCGTATCCACTTCCGCCATCTGTGCAAGGATGTTGGCAAGGTGCACAAGCGCCGTTTCGCGCGGATAACGATTTGCCCTGTCGATTGCATGATGGCAGGCGATGCATTCTACCAGAAGCTCCGGCAGCCCCCAGCGGGACGCAAGCCTTCCGCCAACTTCTGCATGATCGAAACCGATGATTTGCTGTTCGGCCAGATGGACGGGCAAATCGTCCGCCTGATCTAGCACGAGCAGCAGCGCAGCACGCGCCTGCTCCGGCAGGCGGTTGAACAGGATCAGTTCACCGATATCATGCAGCAATCCCGCGGTAAAAACCACCGAAGGGTCGCAACCGCGCATCTTTCTTGCCAGGTTTCTGGCAATCAAAGCGCAATACAGGCTGTGGCGCCAGAAATTATCCATGGACACCAGGTCGTTGGGCAGACCGGCAAAGCTGCTCGCCACCGACATCGACAACGCGAGATTGCGTATCTGATTGGTTCCGATCACGGACACGGCCTTGTCGACCGTATCTATCGCCGATGGAAATCCATAGAAGGGGCTGTTGGCCACGCGCAGCATGCGCACGGTAAAGGCAGGATCCTGGCTTACGGCCTTGGCGATATCGGAAAGG
>JAJXWG010000159.1 GCA_021781695.1 Pseudomonadota bacterium | reverse complement strand
CAAAATGCAGGCCCTGTCCGTGCATGTGGTTCATCACCTCCTGGCGGCTGCCGCTTTGCATCGCGACGGTGATGGTGTTCGGGTAATCCTGCGCAATGGCATCTATCGTGCCCTGGTCGGTTCGGCAGATCGGACACCAGGTCGCCCAGAAATGCACCAGCACGGGTTTTGAAGGATGCGCGGGCAATGCATAGGAAAGACCATCAAGCGTCGTTCCCTGCAGCAAAGGTGCTGCGCCGTTCACCATGTCGCGCTGCTGCCATGCGCGTATACCCGCGACGATGAGCACGAACAACAGCGCCTCGAACGCATATCTGCGCCATCTTGCCCGCTTATCTGCCACGCCTGAACTCTTCGATCAGGCGGCGGTCGCGCTTGGTGGGCCTGCCCCTGAAGGCGGGCTGTTCGGCTTTGAGCTGTTCCGCAAGCAGCGCGCGCCGCTCGCGACTCTCTTCGCTTTCACGGTAGAGCTTCTGTGCCGCAGGCGCAGGACCGCGCTTGTCGGATATGCCCAGCACCTCGACATCAAACTGGTACCGGCCTATGCGTATCTCCAGCCTGTCGCCGTTGCCCACGGCTTTCGCGACCTTGACGCGCACGCCGTTGACCAGCACCCGGCCTGCCTCGATCGCATCGACAGCCAAGCTGCGGGTCTTGAAAAAACGCGCAGCCCAGAGCCATTTGTCGATGCGCAGTTTCTGAATGTCGTCGTTCATCTTGATCAATGCGCAGGCATCAGCGCACAGGCGTGGTCTGTCGTGCCCTGCTCCACCTGCAGCGTGCTGTGATGGACCGAGTATCTGTCCTTCAACGTATGCATGATGCCATCCATGTATTCATCTCCGGGATAACCATCCGGCATCACGAGATGCACGGTCAGCGCGCTCTCGGTAGTGCTCATTCCCCAGATGTGCAGATCGTGTATGTCGGCCACACCCTTGCAGGAACGCAGATACGCCTCTATCCCGAGCAGGTCGATGTGCGCAGGCACAGCGCTCAGGGCCAGTTGCACAGACTCTCGCAGCAGGCCCCAGGTGCCGGCCACGATCACCGAAACGATCACGAGGCTCACGGCAGGATCCAGCCAGTACCATCCGGTGAACAGCATGATGAAACCCGCGGCAACCACGCCCAATGAGACAGCCGCATCTGCCGCCATGTGCATATAGGCTCCCCGCACGTTGATGTCATCATGACTGCCCCGCAGGAACATCCATGCGGACAGCCCGTTGATCACGATACCCATGCCGGCCACCACGATCACCGTCATTCCTGCCACCGCGGGCGGCTCATAGAATCGCAATATGGCTTCCCATGCAATCGCGCCACAGGTGACAAGCAGGAACATCGCGTTTGCAAGGGCTGCCAGGATCGATGTGCTGCGCAGGCCGTAAGTGTAGCGCCCGCTCGGGGCGCGGCGCGCGAGGATGGCGGCACCGCCTGCCAGCAACAGGCCGAGAACATCGGCAAGATTGTGTCCGGCATCGGCCAGCAGCGCAGTGGAGTTGGCGATCAGCCCGTAGGCGAACTCCACCAGCACGTAAAGCACATTCAAAGTAATGGCGACCCCGAAAGCCCGGCTGTTGGGATCGCCGTGGTGGTGATGGTGTCCGTGATCGCAATGCGTATGTTGATGATCCATCTGCAAACCTTGTCGTGAATTATGCGATGCTGCCCGCTGACCGATCTGGCGCCGGCGCATCAAACTATGCCAAATATAGCACAGGTCATCGGCCGGAATCTGCTATAACAATTTGCAGTAATGGGCAATCTGGTATATTCTGCGCGCCCTTCGGAGAGGTGGATGAGTGGTTTAAGTCGCACGCCTGGAAAGCGTGTTTGGGATAATATCCCAACGGGGGTTCGAATCCCCCCTTCTCCGCCAAATCAATGAGTTATCTCTACATCAGACTACAGCAGATAACCTGAAATTACTAAAAATAACGCACTCAGTGTTCCCGTTTTGTTCCCGAAGTTCCAAAACAATTCCGGGAGCGCTTGCAGGATAACTAGCGGCGACAACAAACTACAGCCATTTTGTTGATGCGCGTTTAAAACTACCCAGCCCTGCGCGTTGAATTTTACCCAGGCATTTTAAACCGCCGTTTTGGGTGGCGGCTGCGGATAAGTGTAGCTCAGTTTCACTGTTTTTACCTCAGAGGTAGTCGTGAGGAATGCGCACAATGGCACACTCCTCACGGGCGGTTTCGTTAGAACGGTTCATCCTCAACGACGGATTTCCCCCGCTTGCTTTGTTCCCGGGCCTTGATGCGCATTTTGGCCGTTGCACTGCTATGCCGGAACCGATAGGACTCGTTGCCGGTTTCGACGATATGGCAGTGATGGGTCAATCGGTCCAGTAGTGCCGTGGTCATCTTTGCATCGCCAAATACACTCGCCCATTCGCCGAAGGTCAGATTCGTCGTGATGATCACGCTGGTATGTTCGTAGAGTTTGGATAGCAGATGGAATAACAAGGCTCCTCCAGACTGGCTGAATGGCAGATATCCAAGCTCGTCAAGAATGATCAGATCCATGCGCATCAACGCAAATGCCAACCTACCTGCCTTACCGGCCGCCTTTTCCTGTTCCAACAGATTGACCAGATCGACCGTCGAGTAAAAGCGCACCCGCTTGCCGTGTTGCGTGATGCCCGCAATACCGAGCGCGGTTGCCAGATGGGTCTTGCCGGTTCCTGTACCGCCGATGAGTACCACGTTGTGTGCATGATCGGTGAAGGACATGCCGGCTAGGTCATCGATCAAATTGCGATCCACCTTCGACTGTTCGAACTCGAAACCAGCCAGATCGCGATGCACTGGAAATCTGGCGCTGTGCATCTGGTAGCTGATCGAACGCATGTGTCGATCTGTATGCTCGGCCTGCAACAGGTGTTCAATCAGCCAGCGCGAAGTTTGTATGCCGACCGAATTGCTATCGGCGGCAATTTCCTCCCAGGCACTCATCATCCCGTACAGGCGCAAGCTTTTGAGTTCAGCGGCGACATCACGCATGATGCACCTCCACACCCAGGCGCAAACCGTCATAGCGAACCGTGTCGGCAATCGGGGCCTCATTCACCTCAAGGTGCGTTTCCACCTGCACCGGTGGCGGCGATGGCTTAAGACGGTTCAGCACATTCTCGATATGCTCGATGCTGAAGTTGCCAGACTCCAGCACCCGCTCCACAGCAACGAGAACAGCTTCCAGTCGGTGCTTCGGCACGACCGCCAGCACCTTGGCCATCACCCGGTCGCCGCCTTCACGCTTAAGCAGCAAACCGCGCAATCGTTGCAGGGGCTCCGGCATGTCGGCAAACGGTGCGCCATTCCGCAACGCACCGGGCTTCCGCTCGATGATTGGAATGTAATGCTGCCAGTCGTACCGCGTCTCTTTGCGCCCGAAGCAGCGCGAATGACTTGCCACCACTGCGTCATGCGCCACGAAGTCGATCCGTTCCGGGTAGGTACGGATGCTCACCATTTGTCCTGCCAGTTCGCACGGTACCGAGTAACAATTGCGATCCTCGATCACCAGGCAGGTGCTGGCCACCTTACCAATGGTCTCGACGTAGCCGTCGAACGGGGTAATCATGGGCATCAGGCTGGGCTGTTCCTGCTCGAGCATTTCCGCCAGTGTCAGGTCGAATTCCGGGTGCTTCAGCTCACCCCAGAGTGACCGGCACTTCGCAAGTAACCACAGATTGAGTTCGGCAAAGGAGCCAAAGCGCTCGACGGTCGCCTCCTGCCAGATGCGCCGCCGACTGTCCTGCACGTTTTTCTCAACAACCCCTTTCTCCCAGCCGGAGGCGACGTTGCAGAAGTCAGGATCAAACAGGTAGTGCGAGGCCATCGCGGCAAAGCGCGTGTTGACGATGCGCGACTTGCCTTTCTTGACCTTGTCCACCGCGGTCTTCATGTTGTCGTAAATGCCCCGGCGTGGAATGCCTCCCAGCGCGGTAAAGGCGCGCGTATGCGCATCGAACAACATTTCGTGGCTTTGTGTAGGGTATGCCTGTACGACAAATGCACGGCTGAAACACAGCTTGAGATGGGCCAGCAGTATCTTGCGCCAGACACCGCCAATGACGATATGCTCCTCGCTCCAGTCGAACTGATGTGCTTCGCCCGGTTCAAATTGCAGCGGCACGAAGGCTTTGACAACAGCAGAACCTCCGTTTTCTCGCCAGCGTCGGATGAATTCAGTGACACGACTGTAGTCGCCATCAAATCCTAGCTTCTGAAGCTCCGCATAAAGCTTCAAGGCCGTGCGACGCTCTCGCTTTGTCCTTCTAGCATCGATTTCCAGCATCTTCAACAACCGCTCAGCATACGGCGCAATCTTGCTCTCGCCAATCTGCCGACGGTACTTCGGCTCTGTTCCCTCCGGTGCCTTCAGCCAATTCCGGATCGTCTTGCGCGTCAGTCCCGTGCGTCTCTCAATCTCCGAAATAGACAGATTGTCTCGGTGATACAAACGTCTTACTTTACCCAGTATATTCATGGTGATCATCTCCTTGGTTTCTCCATTCCGAAAATCGGAACGGAGGAGGTTAATCACCTGGGTAATTTTCAGCGCGCAGAGACTATGTTTTCTGGGTAATTTTTAACGCGTACCAACA
>JAJXWG010000158.1 GCA_021781695.1 Pseudomonadota bacterium | reverse complement strand
GAACGGCGCGCACTCTCGCAGAAGGAGGAACACATACGCAGCGAGGCGCTTGCGACTGCAGCCCTGCAGAAGGAAATGAGCGAGGCAAAACAGGCGCACGAAAAAATCATTGCCCGCGCCGAGAACATGACCCGCATGCGCGTCGAAGAAGAGAATAAGGCAGCCGAACTGGAGCGCGAACGCATCCGTGCCGAAGCGCGCGCGTCTGTCGCGGCAAGGAAGCATGCTGAAGCGGCCAGGCTTGCAACGGTGGCCGCAGAAAAAAACAGGCAGATGACATTGCGGCTGATGGAACAAGAAAATAATCGCCTGGAACAGGAGCGTGCATTGCACGCGGAGACAGAACAGCGTGCAGCGCTTGAAGAACAGGCAAGTTCAGCATTGGCAGCGCAGCTTGCCGCAGAACGGCAGGCATGCGAGGCCTTGCATGCGAAAATCGCTGCAGAGCAGGCAGTGCAGCAGCGTGCAGATGAGGCGTTGCTTGCCACACGGAAAATGACCGATGAAATCGCCCATAATGCCGACAGAATTGTTGAGCTACTGACCATGGAGCAGCGGCGCGCAGCCGAAGCTGAGCAAGCCAGGCTGCATGCAGAGCAGCTGGAATTGAATGCTGCGAGCGAACTTGCGCAAGCGGCCGAGCATGCTGCGCAGGTTGCGGCACAAAGGCAATCGGTGCAACAACAGCTGCTCGATCGGCAGCAGCAGAAGCTCGCGAAGGAGCAGGAGCTGCTGGCTTTGGCGGAACAACACCGCACCGCCGAAGAACAGGCTGTTGTGGAAGCGGAGAAGCAGATCGCCGCTGAAAAAATGGCGATTTCCATGGCACAGAAAAAATTGTTGCTGGAAAAAAAGGCTGCCAAACAGGCGTTGCAGCTGGCTGGTTTTGAGGAGCAGGAAGTCAGAAGACTGAGCGTGTCCGTCGATCAGTTCGGCGCACAGATAGCGCCGAAAATAAGGCAGCGCAGGGCAGGATATCTGTTCTCGGCAGTAAAAATGGCAGGGCTGCTTGCAGTAGTCCTGCTGGCAGGATATGGCTGCGCGTATTTGGGCGCTTATGCGGCCCAGGCTGTCAAGCCGGCAACAGTGCCGGTCAATGTCTTGGAAGCGGTTAAGCCCGTGAACATGCCGGCGCTGAAACTTTCAACCGAGCTGGCGCAGCCCTAGATTTTTTCCAGCAGTTCATTTAGAAATTCGCTGGCATCCTGCGGCTTGTCCAGAATTCGGCCGCTGATCCAGAATACATCCTCTGCACGGCTGCCCAGCGTGTTTATTTTTGCTCGATGCAGGCGAATGTCGTGCTTGTCCATGAGCTGTGCGATTTGTGCGAGCAATCCCGGCCTGTCGCCAGCGATCAGCGACAATACATACAGGCCGCGCTTGTCCCTTTCAATGTTGATCTTGCCCTCGATCGGGAAATGCCTGAGCTGCCGATTGACCCGTCCTGCCGCGACGGGTTCTATCGGTTTGGCCTGTGCGATCTTTTCGGTGAGTTCAAATTCGATGTAGTTCATCAGATCGCGGTAAGCCATTTCACTCCGGGTGATTTCCATCACCTGAAAGCTGTTCAGCGCATATCCATGATGGGTCGTATGTATCTTGGCTTCCACGATGGTGTAATGCATGCGCGCAAAAAAGGCGCAGATGCGCGCGAACAGCTGTCGCTGATCCGGGCAATAGACCATCACCTGCAGCCCTGTGCCTGCGCGGCTTAAACGGGTTTTGACGACGGGCGCCTGGGGGTTTGCCCTGTAAGCTAGCCAGCGGGTATGCCAGGCGATTTCCTGTGCCTCGTGATCCAGAAAATAGTTGTCGTCAAGCTGTGCCCAGAGCAGGCGGTAGGATTCGGGCGGGATCGCATACAGATTCAGCGTGGCTGCTGCCTGTGCGCGTATCTCGGCAAGATGGTCTGTCGCGGCACCTTCCTTGAGATAGCGGCGCGTCATCTGGAACAAGTCCTCCATCAGCTTGGCCTTCCAGGCATTCCATACTTTCGGGCTGGTTCCCTGCACGTCGGCGATCGTTAAAAGATATAGCGCGACCAGATAGCGGTCATTTATGATCTTGCCGGCGAATGCGGCGATCACTTCGGGATCCGACAAATCCTGCTTCTGCGCTGTGGCGGACAGCGTGAGATGCTGTTCGACCAGCCATACCACAAGATCGCTGTCGTCATCGCTCAACTGGTGTTGTTTGCAGAAGTGGCGCGCGTCTTTCATGCCAAGCTTCGAATGGTCGCCCCCGCGCCCCTTGGCGATGTCGTGGAAAAGCCCCGAGATATAAAGCACTTCAGGTCTTGCGAATTCGCTGATCAGCCTGTGGCAAAGCGGCAATTCATGCGCGTATTTTGCAAGCGTGAAACGGCGCAAGTTGCGAACCACCATCAGGATGTGTTCGTCCACGGTGAACACATGAAACAGATCGTGCTGCATCTGTCCCACGATCCGCCCGAAGGCAGGGATGTAGCGACCCAGAATGCCGTACTGGCGCATGCGCCGCAGCGCATCGTTGATGCCTCGCGGCTGGCGCAGGATTTCCATGAAGCGCGCCCGGTTGACAGGGTTGCGGCGGAATGCGGGATCTATGCGCGGCTGCGCACGCCATAGGGCGCGCAGCGTTTTTGCAGTGAGATCAGTCAGGGCGGGATTTTTCTGCAGGATCAGGAAGAGCTCGAAGATCGCTTCCGGTTTGTGCTCGAACAATTGTTCATCGCGTATTTCAAGCAGGTTGCCGGTGATGCGAAACCGCTCGTTTAGCGTGCGCTGCACAGGCTTTTCGCGAAACAGGTAATCGTGCAGATTTTGCAGCAATATCGTATTGAACTGGCGCACGGCCAGTTTGGTGCGGTAATAGCGCTGCATCAGGTGTTCGCTGGCGCGGCGATTGGACGTGGCGGTGATGTTCATTTGCGCGGCGAGCGCTGTCTGAAAATCAAACAGCAGGCGGTCTTCACGCCGGTGCGCGAGATAGTGCAATCTCGTGCGCAGTGTCTTGAGCAGCGTATCGTGCCTTGCGATCTGGCGGGCTTCCGATGCGCTGATCAGGCCCGCGCCGGCAAGCTCAGACCACTTTGTTCCAAGACCTGCAGCGCGGCTTATCCATGTGATTGTTTGCAGGTCGCGCAGGCCTCCCGGACTCTCCTTGAGGTTGGGCTCGAGGTTGAAATCCGCATCGTTGAAACGCACATGGCGCTGTTGCTGTTCCCGCAGCTTGGCCTTGAAAAACTCCCCGGGGTCCAGTTGCTGATGCAGCGCCGTGCGCATCTGATCGAAAAGATGTGCATTGCCCGAGAGCAGGCGTGCCTCAAGGAGATTGGTCTGCACGGTGATGTCGGAAGACTCCGTGAGGCATTCGCTCACGGTGCGGATGCTGTGGCCGACTTCAAGGCCGATGTCCCACAGCAGAGCGATCAATTCTCGCAGTTTGCCCTGCAGCGCTTCGTCGGGATTTTCGCCAAGCAGAATCAGGAGGTCTATGTCCGATCTGGGATATAGCTCACCCCGCCCATAACCGCCGACTGCGATCAGCGCCGGATCCTCGGGCAGGTCCAGCAGTTGCCAGATGTTGCACAAATGCCGGTCTATCAGTCTGCTGTGTGCCTTCAGAAGCCTGGCTGCATTGCCATCTTTCAGGAAACCCTGTTCGAGGTTCAGCCTGTCAAGCCTTATCGACTCACGCAGTCTGGCGGCATCGCAGTTTTGCATGACGCTACGGAGGGGGTGGTGTGCCGGCGGAGACGGTCAGCACTTCAAAGCCCGTGTCGGTGACGAGTATCGTGTGTTCATACTGGGCGGAAAGGCTGTGATCGCGGGTCACGACAGTCCAGCCGTCATTGAGCTGCTTGATTTCTTTTTTCCCGGCATTGATCATCGGCTCTATCGTGAAGATCATGCCGGCTTCAAGCTTCAGGCCTGTTTTGGGCCGGCCGTAATGCAGCACCTGCGGCTCTTCGTGAAATTTCGCGCCGATGCCGTGGCCGCAGAATTCGCGCACCACGCTGTAGCCCAGGGGTTCGACAAAACTCTGGATCGCATAGCCTATGTCGCCAAGATATGCGCCTGGTTTTACCTGGTTGATGCCGCGCCACATCGCCTGATAGGTGGTCTCGCACAGGCGTCTGGCCTGGATCGAAGGCTCGCCGACATAGAACATACGGCTGCTGTCTCCGTGATAACCATTCTTGATGACCGTGATGTCGAGATTGACGATGTCGCCGTTCTTCAGCACCTTGTCGCTCGGCACACCGTGGCAGATTTGGTGATTGATCGAGGTGCAGATGGATTTCGGATACGGTGTGTGGCCGCCCGGGGCATAGTTGAGCGGTGCGGGAATGGCCTGTTGTTCGTTGACGATGAGGTCGTGGCATAGCCTGTCCAGTTCATTGGTGGTAACACCTGCCTTGACGAAAGGGCCGATGTAATCGAGCACCTCGCTGGTCAGGCGGCCGGCGATGCGCATTTTCTCGATTTCCTGGGGGGTCTTGATGGAAACTGACATGTCGATTCAATCTTTTAATGAGGGTTCAGCATAGCATGAACAGGCTATTTCCGACAAATCCGTTAGGGATTGACATGAACCTAAACCCCCTGTTTCAGACTGGCCGAAATGAAGTCGTCCAGATCCCCGTCCAGCACCACCTG
>JAJXWG010000157.1 GCA_021781695.1 Pseudomonadota bacterium | reverse complement strand
AGAAGCTCAAGTGACGAAATTGTCTTCGCTAAAGCCGCCGTTCGCGAATGGCTGTTCCGGCCGACCTCCTGTCGATGGATGGACGTGTCGAGTGACAGCTCGACTCGGAAACCCGCCTTTGAAACAATAGATCGTCAGGCAGCTATGAGGCGATAGCTGTCTGTGGCATTGCGAAGGGCGCCGTCAGAAGCGGTTCGAAACCAGCATGTCATGAAGAGCAGGTTTCCGACATCATAATTTCCTAAGTCCGTGGTTCTTGCTTATAAAAGGGGCGTAGCCAAAACGTAGCCGACAGACTGAAAACAAGTGTTTTTTAATGCTTTTTGTGACTTTCCCAGAGCTAATGCAGGTAGCGCAAGGCATTGATTAACATAACTAATATAAAAATATCCAAAACATACTTCAGATCGGCAAGCCCGTGCCGGTTGAACAGTTCGAGATGCTGCTGCAAAGATGAGCAAGGAGAAACCTGAACTGATTTGCAGCTATCTGCTTATTTGTGATGAATCTGATGTCGCGCTCCAGCTCATCAGGCCCTATCTGAAATGGATGCTATGGCCTGTCAGTGCGGAAAGTAGGCCGCGACCAACACCGCAAAAACACCGTACAATGAACTGACCGTGACCAGTGCGCGCCCGTCCACAGCGCCACGCCGGAAAAGCTGCCACAGGAAAACAATTGCCAGCGCCGTAATGATGCCTGAAGCCAGCAGCGGGCCATCAAAACGCCAGGGGGTAAAAAAGATGCCCAGAGCGCTGGGAATGGTGGCCTGTATCATCATGGCCCCGGAAATGTTGGCAAGTGCCAGGCGCTCCTTGCCCTGCCGCACCCAGATCAGTGCGTTCATCGTCTCCGGCAGTTCCGTTGCCACCGGACTCAACAGCAAAGCCACCAGGTGGGGTGGCCAGCGCAGCGCAGCGCCAATGGCTTCAAGCTGACCGACAAAGACATGGGAGGCGACGCCAATCACAACCAATGCCAAAACAGCCTGGAGGGCGGCCCAGCCTAACGATGGCTCCGCGACCGAGGAACGGATTCTGAGAGGTTCAATCTCCTCCTCTTCGGGCGCGGTATCGCTTTCTTGAATTTCGCGCCAGACGTAGACGACATACGCGGCGAGAAACAACACGCCCAGCCATGGCTTGATTGCAAAAGCGACCAGGCCCAGCGCAACCTTGACTACAAATACTAAGAGAAAGGCGGCCTGGTCGCGGCTCATACGGGCGTGATCGACTCGCACCTGAAGCGTTTCCCGTTCGAGTCGGTGACGGTGAAAGATCAGTGCCAAGCCCACCACGGCATAGGCCAGGGTAGCCAGAACGAGCGGGCCGCCCATGGCAGCGCCTACGCCAATGTCCTTTTGGGCAGGGGTTGTGCCAAAAACAACGGCAATGAAGGTCACGGCGCTTTCAGGCAACGCGGTGCCAAAAGCCGCCAGCACCGATCCCACCGCGGTCGCGCCAAGATTTAAGCGGCGACCGAGCCATTCGATAGCATTGACGAAGTATTCGCAGGCCAGATAAATGGCTCCTGCTGACAGAAAAAACTGGAAGAACGTTAGAAGCATGAGAGCAGTCTGGCCGGGCGAGCAAGAATCCAGTGGCTCGACAACACGACTCGCCCGGCACGGAAAGCGTATGCGACCGAAGGTTTCGCCTAGCTCACTCTGCTTGCGCAGAGGTCGACCACGCCATACGGAGCCTCTTCCAGACTTTGAAACCTAATGACACTAGATATAAAGCCTCTGAAATTAGAGGCTCAAATATACACCTTGGTGCGAAAGGAGAGACTCGAACTCTCACGCCGTAAGGCGCTGGAACCTAAATCCAGTGCGTCTACCAATTCCGCCACTTTCGCCAAGGGCGCGGATTATAGCACCACTCCTGCCGCCTACACGGACTAAATTAAAAACTCTCGATCACTTTGCAGGCGCAAACTGAATGACCGTGCGGCCCACGGATTTTCCCTGCAACATGGGCGAAAACGTATCAGGAAGCCGGTCGAATGAAACCGTATGTACTGTTTTTGCAGGCAGTCTGGGTTTCAGGCCTGTCCTGAGCCCTCCCGAGGTATCGAAGGACGAAGGATCGACACTCAGCCGCCGCCAGATTTCACGGCGCAGCGGCATTGTTGTAGCGGCAGAGTCGATGCCGATCAGTTTTATTCCGCGCAATATGAAAGGCATGACCGTGGTGTGAAGTTCGATGCCGCCGGCATTGCCGAAGCTTGCGATCGCGCCTTCCTGCTGCATCGTGCGTGTGAGCCACGCAAGCATCTCGCCACCCACCGAATCAAGGGCGCCTGCCCACTGCGCCTTTTCCAGAGGACGCGTGCCCATGGCAAGTTCGCTGCGCGCAAGAACCTCAGCCGCCCCCAAGTTCTTTAAATAGTCGTGCGCATCTACCTTTCCCGTCACCGCCACGACCTCGTATCCATTTTGCGCAAGTATCGCAATCGCAAGGCTCGCCACCCCGCCGGTCGCGCCTGTGACGATCACCCTGCCGTTTTCGGGCATAAGTTCGTTCTGCTCAAGCCGGTGTATCGAAAGCGCGGCGGTGAATCCCGCTGTCCCCAGCGCCATCGCGTCATGCAGCGTCAAACCATCCGGCAGCGGCACGACCCAGTCTGCCGGCACCCGCACATATTCGGAAAATCCGCCGTCGTGAGACACGCCCATGCCGTAACCCGTGACCAGCACCTCGTCGCCTGCCTTGAAGCGTTCATCCTGAGAGCTTTCGACCACGCCTGCCACGTCGATTCCGCCAACACAGGGAAAACGGCGTATCACTTTTCCTTGTCCTGTGCCAGCCAGCGCATCCTTGTAGTTCACGCTGGAATAATGCGACTTGATCACAACTTCGCCGGGATCAAGATCATCCAACGTGAGCTCGATAAATCTCCCGGCATTGCTTTCCTCAAAGATGCGGTAGGCAGAAAATGTTTTCATATGGATATCCAAAGTCAAAGTTGCAGGGTCGCCTTTTCTTTGGTTACTTTTCTTGGCAAGACAAGTGATTTGCTGCCTGGCAACCCTTGGCGGTGTTGATCCTGCCAAAACTGGATTCCCGCGTTCGCGCGAATGACGACAACCCTACAAATCCAGCAACACCCTCCCCGGATATTCCAGCGCTTCCTTGATCGCAACCAGGAACTGCACGGCCTCGCGCCCGTCGATGATGCGATGATCGTAGGACACCGCCAGGTAATTCATCGGGCGGATAACAATCTGGCCGTTCTCCACCACAGCCCTGTCCTTGGTTGCATGGATGCCAAGGATGGAGGCCTGTGGGGGATTGATGATGGGGGTTGAGAGCATGGAACCGAACACGCCGCCGTTGGAAATCGAGAAGGTGCCGCCGGTCAGCTCTTCCATGGTCAGCTTGCCTGTCTTGGCGCGGGCACCGAAATCTGCGATCTGTCTTTCGATGTCGGCAAACGAGAGTTTATCCGCATCGCGGATGATGGGCACGGTAAGTCCCCTTTCGCTGCCGATCGCAACGCCGATGTCGAAATAGCCGTGATAAATGATGTCTGTGCCATCAATGGATGCATTGACGATGGGAAATTTCTGCAAGGCATATACCGCGGCCTTGACGAAGAAGCAGGAAAATCCCAGCTTGATGCCGTGCTTCTTCTCGAATGCGTCCTTGTACCTGTTGCGCAACTCGATCACAGGCTGCATGTTCACCTCGTTGAAGGTGGTGAGTATCGCCGCATTCTGCTGGGACTCAAGCAGACGCTCCGCGATGCGCTGGCGGATGCGTGTCATCGGCACGCGCCGTTCAACGCGGCTGCCGGCAGGTGCGGAAACGGTTTGCGGTGCAGCCACTTTTTCCATCGCACCCAGCACATCGTCCTTCGTGATGCGCCCGGATTTTCCTGTGCCCTCTAGGCTTGCCGCATCGACATCGAGCTCGTGCGCCAGTTTCCTCACCGACGGGGAAATCGCCGCCGTGATTGCCGGGGCAGATTGCTTTGTTTCGAAAGATGCTTCAGTGTCTATCAGTGCGATCGACTCAAGGCTTGCCACCTTCTCCCCATCGCCCTTGATGATTTTTGCAAGCACCCCACTCTTTGCAGCTGGCAATTCCAGCACCACCTTGTCGGTTTCGACATCGACCAGGTTCTCACCTTCTGCTACGGCGTCACCAATTTTTTTGTGCCATGCAACGAGGGTAGCCTCGGAGACGGATTCGGACAGCTGCGGTACCTTGACTTCAATGATGCTCATCATGCGCTCCATTCGTTACATCGAGATCGAAACGGAAGGCGGCCTCGATCACCGCCTTCTGCTGTTCATTGTGCACCGCAAGATAGCCTGCGGCGGGTGCTGCAGAAGACGGGCGCAGCGCATAAGCCAGGCGCATGTTTTCCCGCATATGGCGCAACAGATAATGCTGGATGCGGTGCCATGCCCCCTGGTTGCCGGGCTCTTCCTGGCACCAGACGAGTTCTGTGGCATTGGGGTACCTTGCAACCTGCGCTGCAAAATCATTGTGCGGAAAGGGATAGAGCTGTTCGATGCGTATGATCGCCATGTCCTGTATGCCCTTCGCGCGCCGTGCTGCCAGAAGCTCATAATAGATTTTTCCGCTGCACGCAATGATGCGCCGCACAAGGCTTGCATCCAGCGCTTCAGCTTCAGGGATCACCGCGCGGAATCCGCCGTCCGTGAAATCGGCAAGC
>JAJXWG010000156.1 GCA_021781695.1 Pseudomonadota bacterium | reverse complement strand
ACAGATGGCTGGGGAGCTTCACGTCGTCCAGCCCTGCCACTTCGCCGACAAAGGTTTTCAGGTCAACCGTGTCGAAGGTGCAGGGTGAGAGGCCAGAACGTTGCTCCTTGAGCGTGGAAAGCGTCTGGTCAAGCCCGCGCCCGATGCTGCTGGTCGCGGTGAAATGGGAAAGCCAAAGCGGATTCAAAACAAGATCGTCGTCAGGTTATTTAATCGGTTAACGTTAACATAAATACTTGCAGGTGAGGAGAACTGAAATGCGCGGCAGCAGGCTGATTGATATTTCAGTCAGCGGATTCGTCTGTGTTCGCTGGCGCGAATCAGGAGCTCGATGGTCGTTTCAAGTTTGATCAAACGTTCGGTCATGTTTTCGATCCTGGTCTGCTGCTCCTTGATCACTGCACCCTGGCGAATCACCTTGTCTTCCAGTTTGATCATCGAAGTCAGGGCGCCCCATACGTGTTCCGTGACGCCCATTATGCGGCTTTCCTGGCCTTGGCGGCTTTCGCTTCCATCGCAGCGATGCGTTTATTGCTCGCCTCAACAAAGGCAAGCACCTCATCGATCGAATCGGAAGCGCGATTGGCGGCATTCATTGCCGCATCGGCCACGATGCCCAATTCCTCGTCTGCCTCCGACGAGTTATAGGCAGCAGCACCCCTGCGCATCAGTTCGGCGACAGGCAAGCCGAATTTTTTGGCTTTTTCGCTGATGGCTTTTTTTTCCTGTGCCGTGGCCTGGACCACGATACGCTCAATCGCTGTCGATCTCATGTTGTTTTCCTCTGGCATGTACATGACATGTACATATGTTACGCAAACAGGCGGGATAGTCAAGTCAATCTGTGAAAAGGTATCTGGCAGTGGATCAACGCTGGGAGTTAACGAGATAAATAATCCTTGAAGCTTCAGTTAAATCAGCAGATTGCACAGCTTCACTCTGCAAGGCGTTATTGAATTTGTGCCTCACACCCATCGGGTGGCTGCATATTTATGATCAAGAAGTTGATTTTACTTCGCATCTGCGCGTGAGACTGATTCTCTAGATAATCGGGCGATACCGCAGCGACAGGTAAGCTGATGACATGCCAAGCGCAAGGCCTGCCAGCACATCGACCGCGACATGCTGGCGCGTGGCAAGCGTCGAATAGACGATCGCCATGCACCATGCCCAGTTCAGGGTCAGCAGCCACAAAGGCGAGCCAAACCCGCGCAACAGGCGATGCAGCCAGATGCCGGAAAAAACTGCGGTGACAACATGCAACGAAGGGCAGGCGTTGCCCGATGCATCCATGTTTTTCAGGAAATCGACGTCGGGATACTTAGACCAGTCTATGCCGGATGCAGGTACCGAGGTCGGCCAGAAGCAGAAGATGAGCAATGCGGCAATGCAGGTGGCGGCGATGCTTGCGCCATAGGCATAAAGCTCCCGTTTTGTTGACAGCAGTGCAGGAGGCAGGGACACATACAGCCACAGAGAAACATAGACGAACACAGTCTGCGGTGCAAAACCCACCAGGTGGTCAAGCCAGATGGTCGGCATCACCGTCGAAGGGTGTATTGGATTTTTGAGCAGATAAAAATAGGCTGAAAAAAACAGGGAAATGAAAAGCGTGGTCCCGAAAGCCTTGAGCAAGGCGTGCCTGAATATCACGGCTGCAATCTGGCGGTGCCAGCCCATCGTATTGGCATTCATGACAGTGCGGACCGCAACGTGACCAGGCGCAGCCCGGCATGTTGCACTGCCGAAAGTATGATCGGAAGTGCTTCGAGTATTACGGGGGTGCCGTCCTTTGTGCGCGCCGCATTGCCGTCGTGCAGCAGCAGAATTGCGCCTGGTTTTAGCCCATTGATAAGCTTTCTTGCGACGCGCTCGGCATCGTTCACGCGGGTGTCATAGGCGCGCACCGACCAGCTGGCAAGCTGCAGGTTCAGTTTTGCAAGCGCAGGATCCAGAAAGGGATTGCGCAGGCCTGCAGGGGCGCGGAAAAACAATGGCCGCTGGCCGGTGATTCCGGTGAGCGTTGCCTCTGCCGCCTTGAGTTCCCTGATGTAGCCAGAATAGCCCAGCAGAGAAAAGCAATGGCGGTGGTGCTGGCTGTGGTTTTCTACCGCATGGCCGCGGGAAACTATTTCGCGGCACAATTCGGGATGGCGCAGAGCCTTGTCACCTATGCAGAAAAAAGTCGCCTTCACATCATGTCGGTCAAGGATGTCCAGCACTTTCGGGGTCACGGCAGGATCCGGGCCGTCGTCTATAGTCAGCGCGATCTCGTTGCTGCATGCTTCGGGCAGCCTAGTCCAGTTCGGTCCCAGCCAGTCGCATCGCGGCAGGAGGCCTGTCAGCGTGAGCAGCGCATGATTGATAAGAAAGGCCGACAACGCGATTCGCCAATGTGCAGGCTGTACGACGAGAAAGATAGCAATCGTGGCGTGCAGCAGCAGACTTGCGCGTATCAGCAGGGTCGGTTTCCAGCGCGCATCAGGCATGATTCTGCCTTACAAAAATGGCTGAATAGATCAGCGCGAGGACGACGCCTGGGGCCACCGTCACACCCATCGCCTGCAATATGGACACATGGGAAAATGCGAGCAGGCCAAAGCCTGCGACAGCCGTCAGGTTGGCAAACAGCATGGAGGCCAGCGTTTTTGGCGAACAGTCGGGCGCGTTTGATTCGTTCCTGTCAAAGAACAGCGCGTAGTTGGAGCCCACTGCGACCACCAGCAGCAGGCCCACCAGATGCATGATGATCAGCTGCTGGCCGGACAAAATCAATCCTGCCGTGACGGTGATGACCGAGGCGGCAAGCGGCAGCACGATATAGAACACGCGAACCGGCGAGCGCAACACCAGCAGCAAAAGCAGGATGATCAGCGCAGTTCCGCCCAGTGACAGCAGGATGGCCTCATGCAGATAGCCCGAATAAAGATGATCCGATTCGGCCTTCATGTCCACGAACAGCACGCCTTTCATGCCGGTTAGCGCTGCGCGTATGGCTGCTGCATCGATGTCTTTGCCGTCGACAGCGGTAAGAGGCAACAGCGCGCTTGAACGATCAGCACGATGGATGAGCAGTGCATCGACTGCCATGGACATCGAGGTGTGTTCCAGATCGGATCGCTGCAGGAGAGGCTGGTGCCTGGCGGCTTCAACATCGGATAAGAAAGGCGCAAAGCGTTCAGCCTTGACAGGCAGTCCCTGGACTGCCAGAGACAGGCGGGATGCCAGGGTGTCCGGGTCGGGCAGGCTGTTTTTGCGCATGCGCTGCGTTTCAAGGCTGGGCAGATAGCGGTTCGGACTCTCAAAGCCCGAGAGTTTTCCTTGCTCGACTTGTTTTTGCAGTATTTTTGACGCGAGTTCGGCAGACTGCAATACGGATTCCTGATCCTTGCCGGAGACGACCACCATGTATCGCACATCGGGCGCGCCGATGTCAGCGCGGAGTTCCGCGTCGAGTGCAACATCCGATTGCGATACCGGGCTCAACGAGGATATCTTTTCATTCCACAGGTCGTTGCGATGCATGAACAGGATGATGCAGGCCAGAAGCAGCAGCATGATGGCCGGCCATCGCAGTCTTGTTGCGAACATGGTCTGGCGGGAGAGCATCCGGCCGATGACTGAAACATCGTGGATACGGAAATTTTCAGGCATCAGATGCGGCAACACGAAGCGGGTCACCAGCGCTGCCGTGACGAGGCCCGAAATCGCATACAGGCCGAGCTGTGCGAGCCCCGGAAATCCGGATAGCATCAGCGCTGCAAAACCGGCTATCGAGGTCAGCACGCCCAGGCGGACGGTAGGCCAGAAGCGCCGGATCCAGTCTTGCCTGTCCTGCCCGGATTGCACGAAAAGGTAAATCGAGTAATCCACTGCCTCGCCTATCAGCGCTGTGCCGAAACCCAGCGTGATGCCGTGCACGGTACCGAAAATAAGGCTGACAGAGGCAACGCCCGCGAGCGCGCCGCTGATGATGGGCAAAAAGCTCAGCACCAGTGCGGTGAAGGAACGATAAACCAGCAACAGCAGCGCTGCGATCAGCGCGATGCTGATGACGGACAGGCGGGTCACCTCGCTCTTTATCGTTTCGCGCGAGTTGACAGAGAACACGCCGGGGCCCGTCATTACGAGTCTCATGTCGGAAGCACGCGCCTCGTCGAATGCCTGGCGTATCGCAGTCATGGCGTGTTGCTGTGCGTCTGTGTCCGAACCGGATGCGCGCGTTTGCACAAGCATCAGTGCGCGCCTGCCGTCTTTCGATGCCCATGCGCCGTCAAGTATCCTCGGGCTGCTTTCCATCTGGTCCAGCAGTTGCGCCATTTCACCCGTTGCATCGTGAGGCAGCAGCGATTTGAAAAGCAGCCCTGCCGGGGAGGCGATGAGGTCTATGCTCTCGCTCAATGCATTGTGCAGACCTTCGACTTCAAAGCGTGAAGGTGTGACTTTGGGGCTTAACAGGTAACGATGGTCAAACAGGTAAGCGCGGTCGCGCTCGCCATTGATATCTTCGCCATTGTCCACGCTTGCAAAGTTTGGATCGGCGCGCAGCGTTTTTGCGATCTGTCTGGAGAGTGCGGCGCGCTTTTCTGCATTGCTTCCCTCTATGCCTACCAGAATAAGGCGCGAAGCGAGCCCGTCCTTGAGTTGTTCCAGCAGGAGCTGTTGCGCAGCGGTTGGGTTGCGCGGCAGGAATGCGGAGAGGTCTGCCGTG
>JAJXWG010000155.1 GCA_021781695.1 Pseudomonadota bacterium | reverse complement strand
AGCAAGATACGCCGCAATATCGTGATGCCGCCTAACGTTGCGCCTGATGCGCAAGCGGAGTTTATGGTGACGCTCTTGCCGGGCGGCTCGGTGCTGAACGCCAGGCTTGTCAAATCCAGCGGCAATGCTGCTTACGACAGTGCGGTGGAGCGTGCTATCCTGAAATCCGATCCTTTGCCGCTGCCTTCTGACGCGGGGATATTCAACCGTTTTCGTGAATTAAAACTGAGTTTCAGACCAGATGGAAAAGAAAGGTAGTCTATGTTGAAAGTATTGTCAGGCATGCTGGGGCTTCTGATGCTGGCGCACTGTGCGGTTTCGAGTGCTGCCTTGAGCATCGAAATCATAGGCGCGGGAGAACACCAGATTCCGATATCGCTTGTGCCCATGGGCGGCGACGAGAAGCTGGGCGCACAGATCAACGATGTGGTGACGAGCGATCTCACGCGCACCGGACTTTTCCGCATGGTGGACACCACAGGGCAATCCCCTCATGAAACAGCAGATGTCAATTTCAACAACTGGCAGTTGCGCGGCGCGGATGCGCTGGGGATAGGCAATGTCAGCGTGCAGAATGGGCGCATCGACGCGCGTTTTCGCCTGCTGGATGTGGTGAAGCATGCCCAGCTGGTGGGAGAGGCAGTGTCTGCAAACGAGAATCAGATGCGCGCGGTGGGCCACCGCATCGCCGATCTGATCTATGAAAAGCTGACGGGCGACAAGGGCGTGTTCAGCACGCGCATCGTCTATGTGAACCGCCAGACTAGAAGTTACAGCCTGATTGTCGCGGACAGCGACGGCTACAACGAGCAGGTCGTCTTAAGGCAGAAAGATCCCATCATGTCGCCCGCCTGGTCGCCGGACGGTTCCCAACTGGCCTATGTGAGTTTCGAGACAGGCCATGCTGCTGTATTTGTGCAATCGCTGCTCACCAATCGGCGAAAGGCCGTGGCCGATTTCCCCGGCAGCAACAGCGCGCCTGCCTGGTCGCCGGACGGAAAGCAGCTGGCCATCGTGATGACACATGACGGCAGCTCGCAGATATATCTGCTGCATCCGGACGGCACAGGGCTGCGCCGCATCAGCTTCAGCGGCGCGATAGACACGGAGCCCAATTTTTCTCCCGACGGGCAATCCCTGCTGTTTACCTCAGACCAGGGCGGCAGTCCGCAGATATACATGATGCCTGCGCAAGGCGGAGCTGCCCAGCGCCTGACCTTTGACGATGGCAACTGTTTTTCTCCCCGCTACAGTCCGGATGGCAAATCCTTCGTGTTCGCGCATCTGATAGGCGGGCAGTTTTATATCGCCGTGCAGGATCTGCAAAACGGGCAAATGCAGACACTTACCACCGGCGGATGGGAGAGAAAACCGAGCTTTGCGCCCAATGGAAAAATCATTCTGTTTGCCAGCGAAGCCCGCGGCCGTGGTATATTAGCGACCGTGTCCAGCGATGGTCGTGTCCAGCAACATATGTTCACGCAAAGCGGCGATGCTCGCGAGCCGGTATGGGGACCACAACTTTAAAATCTTATTTTCAACTCGAAGGGAATTGCCATGAAAAAACTCGTCATCAGTATTGTATTGCTGAACCTGCTGGCTGCATGTGCCAGCGAGAAGCCTAAAGAAGCAGCGGCCCCTGCCCCAGCACCTGTTGCAGCAGCAGCTCCCGCAGCAGCTCCCGCAGCACCCGCACAGACATCTGTCGATCCGCTGAACGATCCGCACAGCATACTGGCTGGCCGCAGCACTTACTACCCGTTCGATGTGTCAGCAGTCCAGGCAGCCGACAAGCCGCTGGTTGAAGCGCATGCCAAATACCTGAGCCAGCATCCCGAGCACACAGTCCGTCTCGAGGGCAATTGCGACGAGCGCGGCAGTGCGGAATACAACCTGGGACTGGGCCAGCGCCGTGCGGATGGCGTGATGAAGATGCTGGAAGCGGGCGGCGCGAAGGCATCACAGCTGAGCGCAATCAGCTACGGTAAGGAAAAGCCACGCGCATCGGGTCACAATGAAGCAGCATGGGCACAAAACCGTCGCACCGACATCGACTACACCAAGTAAGCGATGTTGAAATCACGCGTCCTGATTCTGCTGGGTATATGTTTTGCCTCTTCCGCGCAGGCGGGGTTGTTTTCGGACGAAGAGGCACGCAAGAGTATCCAGCAGATCGAGACGCGTGTGCAGACTCTGGAAGATCAGAGCAAGCAGCAGACGCAGACCATTCTCGATCTGCAGGGGCAGATCGAGACCTTGAACGGCACCATCCGCCAGTTGCGCGGACAGAATGAAGAAATATCGCACGGCCTGCAGGATGCCGAGAAGCGCGAAAAGGATTTTTATGTGGATCTCGATACGCGCATGCGCCATTTCGAGTCACAAGAGGCTCAAGCCAAGACAGCCGAAACAACACAGGCCGCTGATCCCGAAGATCCATCAACCGAGGATCGCGCCATAGAGAAGGCCTACGGCCTTGTCAAGTCGGGCAACAATGATGATGCCGTCAAGGCATTGCAGGATTTTCTGAGCAAGTATCCCGATTCGGTGCATACAGCCAGTGCCTTGTACTGGCTGGGCAATGCCGAATTTGGGCTGAAGGACTACAAGAGCGCCATGACAGCGTACCGCGAATTGTTGAAGTCCCATCCCAGGTCAGACAAGGCGCCCGATGCGATGCTTAGCATCGCAATCTGTCAGAAGTCGCTCAAGGCAGTGACACAGGCAAGAGAAACGTTGAGGCAGGTGGTTTCAAAATATCCCGACAGTCCGGCAGCTGCGAAGGCGAAGAAGCTGATTGCCGAAAGCAGGTAATGCCTGACGCGGTTTTGGCAGCGCAGCTGCGCATCACGGAAATATTTTTCTCCCTGCAAGGTGAGACCAGCCGCGTCGGCCTGCCCACCGTGTTCATCCGCCTGACCGGATGCCCGCTGCGCTGTGCATATTGCGATACGGCCTATGCATTCACCGGCGGGAAAAGCCTTGCGCTTTCCGAAATTCTGAAACAGGTCGAGCAATATGCGCCAACCTATGTCACTGTGACCGGAGGCGAACCGCTGGCGCAGAAGAACTGCCTTGCTCTCCTCTCCGCGCTGTGCGATGCAGGTTATCAGGTGTCGCTTGAGACCAGCGGCGCGCTGGACATCGGCAGCGTGGATGAACGCGTGATGCGGGTGGTCGATATCAAGACGCCAGCATCCAAAGAGGCGGACAAGAACCGCTGGGAAAACCTGGATCTGCTCAAATCTACAGACGAGGTGAAGTTTGTGCTGTGCAGCGAGGATGATTATAGCTGGGCAAAACAGATACTCGAACAGCATCGCCTTGCAGACAAATGCGCGGTGCTGTTTTCGCCATCCCAGGGAGAGCTCGATGCGACAAGGCTGGCCGAATGGATACTGCGCGATCGCCTGCCGGTGAGATTCCAGATTCAGCTGCACAAAATCTTATGGAACAACGAGGCAGGGCATTGATGAAGAACGCGGTCGTGCTTCTGTCGGGCGGTCTGGATTCGGCAACCGTGCTGGCCATGGCAGTTGCCGATGGTTATGCCTGTCGTGCGCTGAGCGTGGATTACGGCCAGCGCCATCACTCGGAACTGGCTGCGGCAAGGCGCGTTGCAGGCAGTCTGGGTGCCGTCGAGCACCGCGTGGTGAACATAGACCTGACAGGCTTTGGCGGCTCGGCCCTGACGGATAACAGCATCGCTGTGCCCGAACAGGCTTCAGCGGGCATACCGCTGACCTATGTTCCCGCGCGCAATACCATCATGCTGTCGCTGGCGCTGGCCTGGGCAGAGGTGCTGCATGCGCAGGATATTTTCATCGGGGTGAATGCGGTGGACTATTCCGGTTATCCGGATTGCCGGCCTGCCTATATCGAGGCCTTCGAGCGCATGGCCAACCTTGCGACGCAGGCTGCTGTGGAAGGCCATCCTTTGACTCTGCATGCGCCGCTTCTGCACCTGTCCAAGGCCGGGATCATAAGCCAGGGTGCGGCACTTGGCGTGGATTATGCGATGACGGTATCCTGCTATCAGGCGGATGAAGCGGGCCGTGCGTGCGGGCTATGCGACTCATGTCGTTTGCGCCGCGAAGGATTTGCGGCTGCCGGGGTTTCCGATCCCACCTGCTACAGGACCTGAACCTAGAGCTTGTATCCCCTGTGCACCGCGACCACGCCGCCGGTCAGATTGAAGTATTCGACGTTTTCAAGGCCCGCATCTGTCATCATCTGTTTCAGTTCTTCCTGTCCGGGATGCATGCGTATCGATTCGGCAAGATAGCGGTAGCTGTCTGCATCATTGGCGATCAGCTTGCCCATCTGCGGCAACAGTTTGAATGAATAAAGGTCATAAGTTTTTTCCAGAGGTTTGGCCACCTTGGAGAACTCCAGCACGATGACGCGCCCGCCGGGCTTTGCTACCCTTCGCATTTCGCTCAGCGCGGCATTCTTGTGCGTGACGTTGCGCAGCCCGAATGAGATGTTCACACAGTCAAAGTAATTGTCGGGGAAAGGCAGGTGCTCCGCATCGCACTGGGTCACCGGGGTGCTGACGCCTTCGTCGAGCAGGCGGTCGCGGCCCACGCGCAGCATCGCATTGTTGATGTCGGTGAGCACCACCTGGCCGCTCTTGCCGACTTCCTTCAGGAACAGCCGTGACATGTCCGCAGAGCCGCCTGCGACGTCCAGTACGCGCTGGCCAGGCCGCACGCCGGCAACGCTGACGGCGAAGCGC
>JAJXWG010000154.1 GCA_021781695.1 Pseudomonadota bacterium | reverse complement strand
TTTTCTGCATCAGGTATTTGCAGCGTTGCGATGAAAGCGCGCAACGATTCCTTGTTGATGCCGCTCTGGCCGCGCGTCAGCTCCTTCAGTTTGTCGTAGGCATGCTCGATGTTGTAGCGGCGCATCACGGTCTGGATCGGTTCTGCCATGACTTCCCAGCTTGCATTGAGGTCATCGGCAACGCGCTTTTCGTTGATTTCCAGCTTGTTAAGCCCCTTCAGGCAGGATTCGTAGGCGAGCAGAGTGTAGCCCAACGCCACGCCCATGTTGCGCAGCACGGTGGAGTCGGTCAGATCTCGCTGCCAGCGCGAGACGGGCAGCTTCTCTGACAGGTGACGCAACAGCGCATTGGCCATGCCGAGATTGCCTTCCGAATTTTCGAAGTCGATCGGGTTGACCTTGTGCGGCATGGTGGATGAGCCGACTTCGCCCCTGATGACCTTCTGTTTGAAATAGCCCAGCGAGATATAGCCCCAGATGTCGCGGTCCAGATCGATCAGGATGGTGTTGATGCGTGCAAACGCATCGAACAGCTCGGCCATGTAGTCATGGGGTTCTATCTGGATGGTGTAGGGGTTGAAGGAGATGCCAAGCCCGGTTACAAATTTTACCGCGAAGGCTTCCCAGTCAACTGAGGGATAGGCCGAGAGGTGCGCGTTGTAATTGCCGACAGCGCCGTTTATCTTGCCCAGAATTTCCACCGATGCCATGCGTTGTTCTGCGCGCTTCAAGCGGTGCACCACGTTGGCCATTTCCTTGCCCATCGTGCTGGGTGTTGCCGTCTGTCCGTGCGTGCGGCACAGCATCGGGATGTCTGCCAGCTGGTGCGCAAGTTCCGTCAGGCGTGAAATGAGCTGATTCAGCGCTGGCAGCATCGCCTTGTCGCGGCCGTTTTTCAGCATCAGCGCGTGAGAAAGATTATTGATGTCTTCGGATGTGCAGGCGAAGTGGATGAATTCCAGCACCTTGGCAGTTTCCGGGTCTCCGGAAAGTTTTTCGCGCAACCAGTATTCGATGGCTTTGACATCGTGGTTGGTGGTGCGTTCTATGTGTTTGATGGCCTCGGCATCCGCTTCGCTGAAATTCTCTTTCAGCGCATCGAGCTTCGCGATCGTGGCTTCCGTGAACGGGCCGACTTCCGGGATATCGCCTTGTGCTGCCAGCGCCTTCAACCATTCGATTTCGACCAGGACGCGAAACCGGATCAGGCCGAATTCGCTGAAATAGCCGCGCAATGCGTCAACCTTGTTGTGGTAGCGTCCGTCCAGCGGTGAGAGTGCGGTGAGTGTGTTCATGTAAAGCGCCTTGCATCATAAAGCGCCCATTTTACGCGATTCGGCAGCACTCTTGTTGCCTTCGTCAAAAGGAAATTTCTTCATTCTGCTCCGCGAAAAGCTCATGCAGTCTGGCGTACAGCTCGCCTTGATCTCGCTGGTTGATCCACGCGCCGTCATGATAGGAAAAATGGAAACCGCCGGATTTTGCGGCGACCCAGATTTCCTGGTTGATGTCGTGGCGGTTGACGATGATCTTGGCACCGCTGTCGAACTCGATTTCCAGCACGTTGCCGCTGCGGTTGCAATCGACGCCGGACTCGTCTGCCGCAGTTTCTATTTTTGCCAGCGCCGCATCGGCCAGCAGGTTGAATTCACGCTCGTTCATGGGAAACCTTTATAATTGCATCTTTCAATTTTCAGGGAATGAATATGTGGCTTAAAACTTCAGTCGGCATTATCGTGGTTTTTGCGCTGTTGCTGCAAGGCTGCGGACGCAAAGGTCCGCTGACCATGCCAACGCCTGTCGTGCATAAAGCAGCCCCTGTTGCAGCTTCCGCAGTCTCCTCTGCCCCGGCGGCCTCCGCTGTTCCTTCCACGCCTGCGGTCAAGCCATGATGAGCAAACATTTTCATTACCTGAATAACCAGCTTCATGCGGAGCAGGTGCCTCTGGAAAAAATTGCATCGTTGTATGGCACTCCCTGTTATGTATATTCGCGAGCCGCGCTGACCGAGAGTTTCCGCCAATTCTCCGATGCGCTCAAGGGGCGCGAGCATCTGATCTGCTACGCGGTAAAGGCCAATGCCAATCTCGCTGTTCTCAATGTGTTCGCGCGTCTTGGCGCTGGCTTCGACATCGTGTCGGGCGGTGAGCTGCAAAGAGTGCTGGCTGCGGGCGGCGATGCGGGAAAAGTGGTTTTTTCCGGCGTTGGCAAGACAAGAGACGAGATGCGCATGGCCCTTGAGGCGGACATACTGTGCTTCAACGTGGAGTCGGCTGCCGAACTTGCGCGCCTGAACGAAGTGGCAGGCAGCATGGGGAAGAAGGCTGCGATCAGTCTGCGCGTGAACCCGGACGTGGATGCGAAGACCCATCCTTATATTTCCACCGGATTGAAGCAGAACAAGTTTGGCGTCGCATACACTGATGCGATCGACTTGTATCGCAAGGCGCGCGAGATGCCCAATCTGAAAATCACCGGCATGGATTGCCACATCGGATCGCAGCTCACCGAGACCAGCCCGTTCATCGCGGCGGTCGAGAAGGTGCTGTGGCTGGTGGATGAACTTGCAAAGGAAGGCATCGAACTTGAGCATCTCGATCTGGGAGGTGGGCTTGGCATCTGCTACAGCGATGAGACGCCGCCCGCGATTTCGGATTACATCGCGGCGCTGCTTTCCGCGTTAAAGGGCCGCACGCAGAAACTCATACTCGAACCCGGTCGGGTGCTGGTCGGCAATGCAGGCCTTTTGCTCACGACTGTCGAATACATCAAGCCCGGCGAGGAAAAGAATTTTGCGATAGTGGACGCCGCGATGAACGATCTGATGCGCCCTGCGCTTTACGATGCTTACCATGAAATATTGCCCGTGGTGCGCGAAGAGCATGAAATGCAGACCTATGAAGTGGTTGGTCCCATATGCGAGACGGGGGACTTTCTCGGGCACGAAAGAGAACTTGCTATTGCGCCGCAATCGAAGCTTGCGATCATGTCTGCCGGAGCATACGGGATGAGCATGAGTTCCAATTACAACACGCGCCCTCGCGCTGCCGAAGTGATGGTGGATGGCGATAGCGTGCATCTGGTGCGCGAACGCGAAACAGTGCAGCAGCTTTTTGCCGGAGAGAAGATAGTCGTCTAGTTCAGGGGGCCCTCTTCGTCAGGCCGCGCGCATCCCGGTTGCGGGGGGGTCGCAGCGGGTTTCGCGGCCTGAGTCACAGGGGGTATGGGTGACTGCTAGATGCTTGCGGCCACTCCGGCTACCAACACTGCTGCCGCGCTGAGCCAGCCAAGCTCGCCGACAAATTTGACGTCATCTTTTGACATGCCTTTTCTTTCCTGGTTGTCTGCTCCGCTGGATTGCAGAACTTCCTTCCTGGTGCTCTCTGTTGCAGTTGCTTTCTGGTTCGCTTGCATGATTGTGATCTCCTTAGTGTAAAATCAAACAAAATGGCGATTCATCATCGCTTCGCAGTTGTGAGTTCTGGCCTTCAGGGGGTGTCGGGTTGAACTTTTCAAAACTGCTATGGGATGAATATTAGACCCGCTTCCTTACACCAACCTGAACAAGTTACGACTATGCGCATTCTTGTTGTTGAAGATGATCCTTCTCAGGTTGCCATCCTGTTTCATGCGTTTGACAAGCCGGGATATACCGTCGTGCACGAAAGGGATGGCAAACGAGCCGACCATTTGCTGATCTCGCATGAATTCGATGTGGTCATTCTGGATATGGGACTTCCGGGCATGGACGGGGCTGAAATTCTGCGCCGTTTGCGTCATCGCAAGAACAATGTGCCTGTGCTGATCCTGACTGCGCGCGATGAGGTGGAAGACAGGGTGCGCGGTCTGGATATGGGGGCTGACGATTATCTCACCAAACCCTTTGATATACAGGAACTGGAAGCGCGGGTCAGGTCACTGATCCGGCGCGGGCATTCGGGCGGCGCCGCACAGTTGCAGGTCGGCTCGCTTAAACTTGACACGGCAGGCCGTCTTGCGACGCTGAATGACCAGGCTTTGGAATTGTCGGCGCGCGAGTTGAATGTGCTGGAGCTTTTGATGCTCAGTGCCGGCAGGATAGTCAGCAAGGAAAGATTGTCCGACCAGCTTTCAGGCCTGGACGATCTGGTGAGCGACAACGCCATCGAGGTATACATGTCCCGCTTGCGCAAGCATCTTAAAGACAGCGGAATCAATATCCGCACCCTGCGCGGCCTGGGCTACATGCTGGAAAAACAGTGACGGCTGTTAGTGACAAAGGGAGCAGCTCCCTTTTCTTTTCACGCGCTCACGTTCAACCGGACTGCGCGGCTTTATGTGATGAGAGTCATGCTTATGGAATGTCCGCAGCATTCATGCGGCTCAAGATGATGCCGGCCTTCTTCATCAGGCCGTGCGCATTCTGGTGTTTGTCGTAGTAGCGCGGATTGGGCACCATCGCAGCGAGCTTCGCGGCCTGAGCTGCGGATAGCTGCGATGCGCTGATGCGGTAATAGTGTTTTGATGCGGCTTCTGCGCCGAATACGCCGTCGCCCCATTCGATCACGTTGAGATAAATTTCGAAGATCCGCTCTTTGTCCAACACCGCTTCCATCATCACGGTGATCGCTGCCTCCTCCATCTTGCGGAAGGGCGAGCGGCGCCCAGAGAGGAAAAGGTTTTTCGCAAGCTGCTGGCTGATGGTAGAGCCGCCCGCGACGATTCTCCCTTTCTTCAGATCCTTCTCATAAGCCTTCTGTATCAGATCGG
>JAJXWG010000153.1 GCA_021781695.1 Pseudomonadota bacterium | reverse complement strand
GGCGTGCCTTGGTCTTGTATAGTCCGATGCGCTGGATGTATTGGGCAAATTTTTTCTCGCCGAGTTCGAGCATCGCCTCTGGCGTATTGGCTATGGGGTAGAGTTTCCTGGTTGCGGCATTGACGCTGATGTCGGTCGCCTGCGCCGAGAGCATCACCGCCACCAGCAGTTCAAACGGCGTCGAATATTCCAGTTCGGTCGTCGGATGGGGATTGGCCGCCTGCAGGCGAAGAAATATCTCGCGTCGTTTTTCAGCGTTCATAGAGATTCTTTAGTCAAAATCGAAGTAATCGATGTCTATTTTCTTTATTGTGTATGTACTTCTTAAATGGTTCTTTCTTTGCCATCCTTGCAGATTTGCAGAAACGGAAGCATTAAATCTTGGAATCCTGGCACGGCCATAGTGTTACCTTTCTTGAGTGCACTGGCGAGCAGGTTGTTCGCATCTCTTATTGATTGCTGTAGCCTGATGCAAACAATTGAACCTTGGTTAAAATTCCTAGCAGTTCGCCCGGCAGCATATATGCTTTGTTGAGTATCGCCGCCTGCAGCGCGGGATCATCAGGATAGTCATGCGAAAAAGCGTTGCGCATTTCGCGCAATACCAGCCAGCGCTCAGCCGAATCAATAGCGCCAATTTTTTCCAGGCGGTTTAATTGATCCAGAAAGGCCGGGTAACTCCCATGCTCTTTGGTTAATTCCAGGATGGCGGGAAAGAGTTTTGCCCCCATTGCATCTTGCAGCTTGGCAAAACATGTCGAGAATTGATCCAGTACCGCCAGTTCAGTATCGTTCAAATTCTTGATTATGTCAGAGGAGAGCGGGAACTTATGGGCTAATTGCGACATTGCCCATTCCAGTCTATCTGCATGGCGTTTGCATATATCCAATGAGGCAGCATAACTCATGTAAGTTTGATACCTGTTTGTTTCGCTGCTTTGTAAATGGGAAAATTTTCCTTGCATCCGTGGCGGCGAATCACTACGTCGATTTTTTGCTCGCCCAGTTTTTTGTACAGCGTCACCAAGAAACGTAATTTTGCGTCTACGATTTTTTCAGCATTATCGGTCGCAGGCTCGATATACAAGTCAATATCGCCGCCGCGTGCATCATCATCTACCCTCGATCCGAATAGCCAGACGTTCGCATCCGCGCCAAAGCTTTCAGCAGCGGCAGCGCGTATGATGGATTGCTGTTGATCGTTTAGGCGCATGGTTCATGCCGCAGGAATGGCATCCGCAAAAGTGATGCGTTTCGCCTCTGCGCGCTGATTGAGCCAGTTCTTGCCGGCGATCAGGCATCCCAGCGTGATGAATGCGCCTGGCGGCAATATCGCCAGCAGGAAGCCGTGATAGTCGGGCACCACAGTGATCACCAGAGATTTGGCGGATGCACCCAGTGCTAAATCGATGCCAGACAGCAGCGTGCCGTGCCCCATGATTTCGCGAAGCCCCCCCAGCACTGCCAGCACCGAGGTCAGCCCTAGGCCCATCGCCATGCCGTCAAAGGCGGACTGGATGGCCGGGTTCCTGGCCGCAAAGGCCTCGATGCGCGCCAGCACGATGCAGTTGGTGACGATCAGCGGAATGAAGATGCCCAGCACCACGTAAAGTGAATAGAGGTAGGCATTCATCAGATACTGGATTGCGGTGACCAGCACGGCGATGATCAGGATGAAGACCGGAATGCGCGCTTCATTGGGGACCAGTTGGCGGATCATTGCGACGGATGCGCCTGACAGCGCCATCACGATGGTCGTGGCAAGTCCCAGGCTCACGCCGTTGACGACCGAAGTGCTGACGGCAAGCAAAGGGCACATGCCGAGCAGTTGCACCACGCCGGTGTTTTGTTTCCACATGCCGTTGTAGAAGATGTCCTTGAATTCCTGATAGCTCATTTGCGTTCTCCTGAGAACAGCGCATCGCGATGCAGCGCGAAATATTGCAAGGCCTTGTGCACGGCTTTCACTACGGCGCGCGGTGTGATGGTTGCACCTGCCATGTAATCGAATTTTCCGCCGTCCTTCTTGACTTTCCAGTCGGAGTCATTGTACTGCGCGTTCGATTTGCCATCAAATCCCGTGATCCAGTCGCTCCTGGCGATGTCGATATAGTCGCCAAGGCCCGGCGTCTCCTTGTGAGAGACCACGCGCACGCCGGCAAGTTCGCCGTTTTCGCGTATCGCGATCAGCATATATATCTTTCCGCTGTAGCCATCCGGGGCGACTGCCTCGATCACCGCCACCGATGGCCTGCCATGAAGGCGCGCACGGTAGGCGGTGGTTTCGCCTTCATTGCCAAGCAAGGGATCGGGCGCCAGCTTGATCGTGTCCTTGAGGATGTCATTGTCGTAGAGATTTTGCGGCAGAATCTGCGAGATCAGTTTGAGCTTTTCGGCTTCGACGCTTTTCTCGATCCGTTCGTGAGTCTGGTTGTAGATAAAGGCGAGCAGTGCCGTGCCGAACAGCGCGAAGGCGGTCAGGTTGAGCGCGGTCAGCAGCGCCGCCTTTGCCATCGTGCGTCTCATGGCCTGTCCTTTCTGCCGAATACGGCAGGCTGGGTCCAGGCATCGATCAGCGGCACGCTGATGTTCATCAGCAGGGTGGCGAATGCCACGCCATCCGGGAAGCCGCCGTACACGCGTATCAGAAAGGTCAGCAGTCCTGCGCCGCATGCGAAGATCATGCGTCCCCTGGGCGTGGTTGGGGAGGTGACGGGGTCGGTCAGGATGAAGAATGCGCCCAGCATTGCGGCCCCGGAGAACCAGTGAAACAGGGGGCCGGCGTAGCGGGAAGGATCGACCAGATGAAGCAGGCCCGATACCGCGAACAGGGTGGCCAGGAAAGCGACCGGTATGTGCCAGCTGATGATGCGGCGGAAAAACAGATAAAGGCCGCCCAGCAGAAATCCAACAGACACCCATTCGCTGCCCACGCCGGCAAAGTGCCCGTAGATCGGCATGTCGAGGATGGTCTTCATCTGCCCGTTCATGTGCAGCTGGGTCTTCAGCGTATCCAGCGGGGTGGCCATGGTGACCGCATCGAGTTTGATGTCTCCCGGCAGGATGCCATGGAAAATGTAGTCAAGCTGATCCGAAAAGCCAAGCGTGATATCGCCCAGCCCGCCAGGCGTGAGCCAGTGCGTCATGTAGGACGGAAACGAGATGATCAGCACCGCATAGCCCACCATCGCGGGATTGAAGGGATTGCTGCCCAGGCCGCCATAGAGATGCTTGGCGATGCTGATGGCGAACATCGTGCCGACCACCACCAGCCACCAGGGGGCAAGCGGAGGGATGGAAAGTGCCAGCAGCCAGGCGGTGAGCAGCGCGGTGTTGTCTTTCAAAAAAGGCGCGATCGGGCGGTTTCTAAGTTTCAGCATCAGCGCTTCTGTCGCAAGGGCCGTGATGCTGGCCAGCAGCATGGAGACAAGGATGGCCGGCCCGTAAAACCAGACGTAAAACAGTATGCCGGGAATCAGCGCAAAGAGCACCTGCAGCATGATCTCGGATACGCTGGAGGGCTTGGTGATGAAGGGTGAAAATGCCATGTCTATTCCCTGGTGTGCGTATCGGTCGAGGCTTGGGCAATTTCGCGTATTCTTGCGCGCCTGGCCTCGATATCAGCGATCTCGGCCATCTGCTGCGGCGTCAGCTGCTCGGTGTTCTTGGGCTTGATCGTGGCCGCCTGAGCCCTGGCGTGATCGATCGCCGCCTGTATCTTGCGCTGTGTATCGTCGGCAGGCACTGCATCCGGCTTGTCGGGTACAGGTGCTGCTTCGCTCTTTGCGGCAGTCTTTTCCTTGGCCGCCAGCTTCTCCGCCTTCTCGCGCTTCTCGCGCTCTAGGCGGCTCTCGCGGAATTCATGACGTTCGCGCGCGGCATTGGCCGCTTTCTGGCCGGCCTGTTGCGCCCATATCTCGCTTTTGGCAAAACGGTAATATTGTACCAGCGGAATGTTGCTCGGGCAGACGTAGCTGCATGCGCCGCATTCTATGCAGTCGAACAGGTGGTAGTCCTCGGCCTTGGTGAAATTCTTTGCACGCGCATACCAGTACAGATCCTGCGGCTGCAATTGAGCGGGGCACACATCGGCGCAGCGCGTGCAGCGTATGCAGGGCAGCACGGGTTTGGGCGGGGGAAACAGTTGGTCTGATGTTGCGATGATGCAGTTGGTCGCCTTGATCACCCCTGCCTGATCTGATGGCAGCAGCACGCCCATCATGGGCCCGCCCATGATATAGCCTTTGGTGCCCTGCAGGGCGCCTGCCTGGGCGACCAGTTCGGCAATCGGCGTGCCGATCAGCGCCTCGAAGTTTTGCGGGGAGGCGACGTTGCCTGTGACGGTGACGATGCGCGAGATCAGGGGTTCGCCAAAGCGTATCGCGCGCCAGGCGCTGTAAGCTGTTCCCGCATTGAAGCACTGCACGCCGAGGTCGGTTGAGCGCACGCCTGCTGCGACCTCGATGCCGGTCAGCACGCGGATCAGCTGTTTTGCGCCGCCGCCGGGATATATCGTCGGCACTGCGACGACTTCCATGTTCTCATGCCCGCCCGCCATCACAGCTGAGCGCATCGCGTGAATGGCTTCGGGCTTGTTGTCCTCGATGCCGATCAGCACTTCGTCTGCATAAAGCAGGGTGCGCATGAGTTCGGCGCCCTCGAGTATTTCTGCTGCGCGTTCTCTCATCAGGAGGTCATCGCAGGTGATATAGGGTTCGCATTCTGCGCCGTTTATGACCAGCGTCTTGATCTTGTGCTTGTGCGCATAAAGCTTCATGTCGCTGGG
>JAJXWG010000152.1 GCA_021781695.1 Pseudomonadota bacterium | reverse complement strand
CACGTCTTCGGCATCGTTGCTCAATATTCCCATGCGCAGCTTTCCTGCCTTAGCTCCATCAACCGTCACTTCACCACGGTAAACATAGATGAACGCATTGTGCGTGAGCGGCACCGGGGTTTGAAAGACGGCACCTGCCGGCAGATGCACATCCAGGTATAAGGGCTCGGTCTCTTTGCGGGTGACAGCCCCTGTAATGCCGTGACTCTCGCCTGCGATGACCCGCACCCTGACGCCATCAGCCGTGACATATTCAGGTATCTCATCGCTTGCAAAATCTCGGTACCATGGTTCATCCATCTTGTGCTTTGCAGGCAGATTCACCCAGAGCTGGAAGCCCTCCATCACACCCTCGATCTGCTCGGGCATCTCGGAATGAATCACGCCGCGCCCGGCAGTCATCCACTGCACACCGCCGTTTTCAAGAAAACCTTCGTTGCCTGCGCTGTCCTTGTGGCGCATGCGTCCGGATAGCATATAAGTCACCGTCTCGAATCCGCGATGCGGATGATCTGGAAAACCGGCGATGTAATCGTCTGGCACATCGCTGCCGAATGCATCCAGCATCAGAAACGGATCAAGACGGCGCTGCAGCTTTCCGGTCAGCACGCGGGTAAGCTTGACACCTGCGCCATCGGATGTCTGGGCGCCCTCGATCAGCTTTTCGATGTGGCGGAATTTCTGCGTGTTCATGATGATTTTTTTCAATGCAAGTTGAAGTGGAAGCATCGTAGCGCAAGAAAAATGATAGATAAAGCCGATCATTCGGGATAGACTGTGCCATATATGGAACAAATATCCGCCGACGATTACATCCTGTTTGCCGCCATTGCAGAATTTCAGAGCATGGTGCGTGCGGCCGAGCATTTGTCCATCCCCAAGGCCACCGTTTCCCGCCGCCTGACCAACCTGGAGGCAGGGCTGGGCCAGAAACTACTGACACGAACCACCAGACGTTTAACGCTGACCGATTTCGGGCTGGAGTTTCTTGATCATTGCCGCCGGATTTCCGAAGAGGTGGCATCCGCACAGGACTTTGTGCTGAGCCAGGAGTCCAGGCCGCGAGGCCGCTTGCGCGTATCGATGCCGGGCGATTATGCCAAGCAGCATTTTTCGCGGGCGATTGCCACTTTTATCGCCACCTATCCTGAAATTCAGCTCGATATTGACCTGTCATCCCGCCGCGTCGACCTGATCGCTGAACGATACGATCTGGCCATACGCATGGGTGAGCTGTCTGACGACAACACTCTGATCGCAAAAAAAATAGACGAGCAGCATTTCGCGCTATATGCAAGCCCCATCTATCTTGCGCTGCATCCCGCACCTCACCATCCCGATGACCTTGCGCAACATCAGTCGGTGCGCCTGCTCTCGGACCAGGGGAGCGCATTCCCATGGAAACTGATGGACGGAAAAACAGAATGGGAGGCTGTGCCGCCCGGCAGGCTTACGCTGAATTCTCCCGACATGATAAGGCAGCTGTTGCTCGATGGCGCAGGCATCGGGGCGCTGCCATGCAGATTTGCAATTGAGGATATCAAGCTGGGCCGGCTCATGCGCGTGCTGCCGGAATGGTCTTTGCCTGTAGTTCCGGCCTGGGCGGTGATGCCGATGCGCCGCTACCTGCCCGTGAAGACGCGCACCCTTTTGACGCATCTCGAGCGTTTCATGGAGAAGGGCTGAACGCGCCTCGACGGATATATCTTCGCAAGCTGCTATATACTTGTTGTAAGTCAGACAACCAAACTCCATTCAGAATAATGGAAACAATACCATGTCAGAACATTATCTTACGCCGCTGTTTTCACCCAGATCCATAGCTGTTTTTGGCGCGAGCGATCGCATCGATTCCGTTGGGCAGATCGTTTTTCACAACATGCTGGAGAGCAAATTCAAGGGCGCACTCTATCCAGTTAACTCCAGAGTATCTGAAGTGCAAGGGCATCCTGCCTACGCATCGATTGCTGAAATTGAGGATGAAATTGAACTGGTGGTGATTGCCACGCCGCCACAGACCGTTCCAGATATCATCGAAGAATGCGGGAAACACGGAGTCAAGGCGGCGGTAATCATCACCGCAGGTTTTGCTGAAGCAGGCGCTGAAGGCCAGGAACTTGAACGGCGTCTGCTGGACAATGCGAAACATTACGGCATACGCCTGGTCGGACCCAATTGCTTGGGCGTGATGCGCCCTGTGATAGGGCTTAATGCCACCTTCAATAAAGGCGGGGCCAATGCGGGAAAGTTGGCACTCGTCTCCCAATCAGGCGCGTTGTGCACCGCGATTCTGGACTGGGCACAAATGAATGATGTCGGTTTTTCCAGCGTGGTGTCGATGGGTTCATCCGCTGATGTGGATTTCGGTGAGATCCTCGATTATCTGGTTTCAGACAATGAGACGCAGAACATCCTGCTTTATATCGAGGGGATACGCGAGTCGCGCCGTTTCATGAGTTCGTTGCGCGCGGCCGCGCGTGTCAAACCGGTGATCCTGATCAAGGTCGGTCGCCATGAAGCGGGATCGAAAGCGGCCATGTCGCATACCGCATCCCTGGTAGGTTCTGACAATGCCTTCGATGCCGCCGTGCGCCGCGCAGGGGTAGTGCGTGTGCAAACGGTCACTCAATTATTCTCGGCCGCGAAGGCGTTGTCTTGCGGTTTTCATCCTTCAGGCAACCGACTGGCGATCGTGACCAACGGCGGCGGACCCGGGGTGATGGCAACAGATCGCGCCTCCGATCTGGGGCTTGTGATGGCAAGCCTGTCGGATGTGACGATGGAACGGTTAAATCAGGCACTGCCGTCCAACTGGTCTCACGGTAACCCGGTAGACATCATAGGTGACGCCCAGGCCGATCGCTACCGGCATGCTGTGGCCGCCTGTCTGGAAGATCCCAACGTGGATGGTGTGCTGGCGATACTGACGCCGCAGGCAATGACGAAACCCCTGGAGGCTGCACAGGCCGTGATCGAGTTAGCCAATCAATACAGTAAACCGCTTTTGACCTGCTGGATGGGCGAAGCGCAAGTGGCCGAATCGCGTAAACTGTTTGCACATGCCAAAAAACCGAATTTTCGTACGCCTGAACCCGCAGTTGAAGTGTTTTCCTATCTTTCGGATTATTATCAGAACCAGAAGTTACTGATGCAGATGCCGGAGCCGCTGTCGCATCAACTGCCACCTGATGTTGAAGGCGCGCGCATGGTAATCGAAGGCGCGCTGCAGGATAAACGAAAAGTGTTGAGCGAAATGGAATCCAAGGCACTGCTGTCGGCCTTCCATATTCCGGTAGCCCAGACTATGGTGGCCAGATCGCCGAATGAAGCGCTGCTGATCGCGCAGCAACTTGGCTTTCCGGTGGCTATGAAGGTCAATTCACGCGACATCAGCCACAAGAGCGATGCGGGCGGCGTGTTGCTCAATCTTGGCAATGCGCAGGCGGTGCGCGCGGCGTACCACGAGATCATCGAGAGTGTCAGGCGCAATCGACCCGGGTCTTGCATTGACGGCGTTTCCATACAGCCGATGATCGTCAAGCCCAACGGGCGCGAGTTGATGGTGGGTGTGAGTCACGATCCTGTATTTGGTCCCGTCATCACTTTTGGCGCAGGAGGGACGACGGTGGAAGTGATGGGGGATGCGCAGATCAGCTTGCCGCCCTTGAACGCATATCTGGCCCGCGATCTGATCAGCAGAACCCGCGTGTCAAAGTTGCTGGGTGCATTCCGTCACATGCCGCCAGCAGACATCAATGCACTGGAGAGCGTGTTGCTGCGCGTCTCGGAAATGGTGTGCGAATTGCCTATGCTGATGGAGATGGACATCAACCCGCTGATCGTGGATGAGCACGGACTGCTGGCCGCCGATGCACGCGTGGTGGTGGAATTCATGCAGCCTAGCGCTGATAGATACGCGCACATGGCGATTTATCCTTATCCTGCGCACTTGGTCAGTCACTGGCAACTGCCTGACGGAACAGACATCACGATACGACCGATCAGACCAGAGGACGCCGAGCTTGAACAGACCTTCGTTCGCGGTCTGTCAGAACAGTCGCGTTTCTTCCGCTTCATGAACAGTGTGCAGGAATTGAGCCAGTCGCAGCTGGTGCGCTTCACACAGATCGACTATAGCCGCGAGATGGCGCTGATTGCGGTGACCGACGTGCAAGACAAGGAGTTGGAGCTTGGCGTTGCGCGCTTTGCGATCAACCCGGATGGCGAAAGCTGCGAATTTGCGTTGGTCATCGCCGATGCCATGCATGGCAAGGGGCTTGGGCAACGTCTGATGACGAGCCTGATGGACGCAGCGAGATCCAAAGGGTTGAAAACAATGCAAAGCGGAGTGCTTGCGGACAACACCGACATGCTGCATTTGATGGGCAGGCTGGGATTTGAAGTCTCTGTCAACACCGACGACATCAGCATCAAGTCGGTTCTCAAACTACTTTAAACAATATTTTTCACGCGGAGGGGCAAAATGCAAACTGCCTATCTGACACATCCTGCCTGCCTCAAACACGAGATGGGCGCAGATCACCCTGAATCCCCTTTTCGTATCCAGGCGATAGAGGATCAGCTCATCGCTTCAGGCTTGATGCCCTATCTTGCCCGTTTTGATGCGCCTGAAATCACACGTGAGCAGTTGCTTCGGGTTCACGACGAAGCCTATATCGAATCCGTATATGCCATTTCGCCAAAATCGGGCCTGGTATATCTTGATGGCGATACGGCAATGAACCCGTACACATTGAAGGCTGCGCTGCATGCGGCAGGCGCTGCGG
>JAJXWG010000151.1 GCA_021781695.1 Pseudomonadota bacterium | reverse complement strand
ACCTTTATCGCGCGCTGGGGCGCTACAACGGCAGTCTGGGTCGCCCGGAATATCCGAACATGGTAAGAAGCGCCTGGCTGGGTCACTGGACAAGACAACATCGCCAAGCCAGCAACAATTTCCCGCCCGCAAGTTAACCGACTTTATTTCCTGGTGGTTTTGGAGCCCCTCTTCTTCTTGGCCCAAGCGAAAAAATTTTCGCTGACCTTCATCAGAAAGAGCGTTCCGAAAGCGGCGGCCACACCCAGCACGACGCCAGCGATGTTCCACAAGAGGGTTTCAGTATCCATGGTCTGCATGAATTCCTTCGTTCGTTGATCGGTAAATGGGGCCTGCACAGCCCGATCCTGACAAGGCAGATCAGTGTACCTGTTTGCTCTTGATGTAGCTTTCGATGCTCTCTTTCGTCAATGCGCCTTCCTGGTAGGCGACTTTTTCGCCTGTCGGACTGTAAAGATAACTGGTAGGCAGCACCTCCATCTGGCCGATCTGCGCAAAGACCTTTTCATCGCCCAGAACGATCGGATAATTGATACCTTCTTGCCTTACGAAGTCGGCAACCGCCTTGCCGGATTCATAATCCACCGCAATGCCGATCACTGCCAGGTCCTTGTGCGTTTTTTGCAATCCGATCAGATCGGGTATCTCTTTTTTGCAAGGCGGACACCAGGTCGCCCAGAAATTCACCAGCACCCATTTGCCGCGATAATCGGACAGGTGATGTGTCTTTCCCTCCATGTCCTGCAGCGTGAAATCCGCTGCAATAACATACAGCGGAAGACATAGCAGCACGCACAGCAAACCCTTTTTTAACCCTCTCATCTTGCTCTCAATCCTCATGATTCTTCGGCTCTCCTGAAGCCTCTTCCTTTGCCGCACCGTAATCGGCCGCATGACTGAAATAAAGCGCCAGTGCGACCAGCGCAATGCTGCCTCCCATGTAAATCAGATCGATTGGACTGTGGACCTTCATGTTCAGCGCCTCCTCAAACAGCGTGACAATCATGATCATCAATATCACCTTGGCCAGACGGCCTTTCAGGTCGTCCAGGCTGCTGATCACCAGAATCTTGCTGGAAGCCCGGCTGCCTTGTGCCTGGTCAATATCGCTGATAAACAGCTCATAAAGGCCGAGCGAAAAAATCAGCATCACCGTGGCAAGCAGATAGCCGTCGACCACTTCCACGATGTGCGTGACCGTGCTGTCATGCAGTGCCTTGCGCGCATCATCTGGGAGGCTCGCGTAATGCAGCGCATGCTGCAGCAGGAAATATACATCCACCGTCGCCATGTAAAAAATCACGAAGCCCGCCACCAAACTGCCGATCACAGCAGAAAATATGACGAAGCGGCTGTTCCACAGCGCGCCTTCGAAAATGGATTCAAGAAATTTCATTGCGTTGACGACCAAGACAGGCGGCATATATTAAAACGCAAATAGCGTCAGCGGGCAAGCGGCTATCAATGAACCTCGCCCGCATGATAGGATTGCTCTTTTGAGAGTTCAGGACACAGAGTGATTACCGTCTACGTAAACGGCACCGCGCGCCAGCTGGCCGATGATTGCAACATAGCCCGCCTTGTCGACGAGCTGGGCTATTCGGGCAAGCGCATCGCGATCGAATGCAACGCAGACATTGTTCCGCGCAGCCTTTACGAAAAACACATGCTGCATGACGGCGACAGACTGGAGATCGTTGGCGCGGTAGGCGGCGGATAGCGACTAGCTGGCAAATTATAATTGAAGCAAAGGTATAGATACATGAACGACCACTTGATCATCGCAGGGAAAAGCTATTCATCACGGCTGCTGGTCGGCACCGGAAAATACAAGGATTTTGCCGAGACACGCGCAGCACTAGATGCCAGCGGCACCGAGATCGTCACCGTGGCGATACGCCGCACCAACCTGGGACAGAACCCGAACGAGCCATCGCTGCTGGATGCGGTGCCGCCGTCGAAATATACTTACCTGCCCAATACCGCAGGCTGCTACACAGCTGACGATGCGGTGCGCACGTTGCGCCTGGCGCGCGAACTGCTGGACGGCCACAGCCTGGTCAAGCTGGAAGTGCTGGGAGACCCGCAATCGCTGTATCCCAACGTGATCGAAACTCTGAGTGCTGCAAAAACGCTGGTATCCGAAGGCTTCCATGTGATGGTCTATACGTCGGACGATCCCATCATCGCAAAACAACTGGAAGACATCGGCTGCGTTGCGATCATGCCGCTGGCCTCGCTGATCGGTTCCGGCATGGGCATCTTGAATCCATGGAATCTGCAACTGATCATGGACCGCGTGAAGGTTCCTGTGATCGTGGACGCGGGTGTGGGCACCGCATCGGATGCTGCGATTGCGATGGAACTGGGATGCGCCGGCGTTCTGATGAACACTGCAATTGCAGGTGCAAAAAATCCCGTGCTGATGGCGTCCGCGATGAAGATGGCGACTGAAGCCGGACGCGCAGCCTACCTTGCAGGACGCATGCCCAAGAAACTATACAGCGCAAGCCCAAGTTCGCCGACAGCCGGCATCATCGCCTCAGTGCGCAGCTAAAATCCCCTCTCCTCCATCCCCCTCTCCCGCATGCGGGAGAGGGGGCCCGACAGGGTCAGAGAGGAAACTGACAGACATCATGAACGACACCGACATCACCAAACGCCACATCCGCAGTTTCGTATTGAGGCAGGGCCGGGTCACCGCCGCCCAGCAGCGCGCCGTCGATGCGCTGTTGCCGGTTTACGGCATTCCGTACAAGACAGAGAAGTTAGATCTTGCGCAGGCCTTTGGCAGAAGCGCGCCCAAAATACTGGAGATCGGTTTCGGCATGGGCGACAGCACTGCCGCCATCGCCAAAGCACATCCCGAAAACGATTACCTGTGCCTGGAAGTGCATACGCCGGGCGTTGGCAATCTTCTGAAGATCATCGGCGAGCAGGGTTTGAGCAACATCCGCATCATCCAGCATGATGCTGTGGAGGTGCTGCGCGACATGATAGGGGATGCAGCACTTGACGGCGTGCACATCTTCTTCCCCGACCCCTGGCACAAGGCGCGCCACAACAAGCGCCGCCTGATCCAGCAGCCTTTCATCTCGGGCCTGATGCAGAAATTAAAACCCGCCTGCCCTGAGCTTGGTCGAATGGGCGGATATATCCATGTCGCGACAGACTGGCAGGATTATGCTGAACAGGTTTTGTCGGTGTTGAATGCAGAACCTTTGCTGCAAAATACCGCAAGCGGCTATGCTCCGCGCCCCGGCTACCGCCCGCTGACCAAGTTCGAAAAGCGCGGCATCAATCTCGGGCACGGCGTGTGGGATCTAGTGTTTGTCCGCAAGGAAGATTTCTAACAGATCATTCAAGAAGCGCTGGCCCAGCGCGGTCGGAGCGATGCGGGAAATATCGCGCAAAAGCAATCCGCGACGTTCCGCCTCAAGAAGTTCGCGCTGGATTGAAAGCAATGAAAGACTGGTGCGTTCTGAAAACAGCGCGGAATCGAAACCTTCATTCAAGCGCAGCGCATTCATCATGAATTCAAAAGGCAGCTCGGCCAAGCTCACTTCGTTTTCAATATGCACGGGCGTACCCTGCATCACCTGTTCCATGTATGCCTTGGGCTGCTTATAGCGCATCTGGCGGATGACTCTGTCCGGGAAGCTCAGCTTGCTGTGAGCGCCGGCGCCCAGCCCCAGGTAATCGCCGAACTTCCAGTAGTTGAGGTTGTGTCGCGAGCGCCGTTTGTCTTTCGCAAATGCGGAAGTTTCGTAGTGCTGATAGCCTTTTTCGGCCAGCAGCGCTTCGATTTTCTGCTGCATGTCTGCACTGGCATCGTCGTCAGGCAAAGCCGGCGGATTGTTGTGAAACAGGGTGTTGGGCTCCAGCGTGAGGTGATAGCAGGACAGATGCTGTGGCGAAAAAGACAGCGCTGTCCTGACGTCATGCAGCGCCTCTTCAAGCGATTGACCAGGCAGCGCATACATCAGGTCGAGATTGATGTTGTCGAAATGGCGCATCGCCACATCGATCGCATTGCGGGCATCATCACCCGAATGGATGCGCCCCAGCGCTTGCAGGTGTTCATCGCTGAAGCTCTGTATGCCCATGGACAGACGATTCACGCCCGCGTCCCTGAATGCCGTAAATCTTCCTGTCTCCACCGTGCCGGGGTTCGCCTCCAGCGTGATCTCTGCATCATTCGACAGCGGCAGCAACATGCGCACCTGGCGCATGATTTCAGCGATCGCATCGCCGGATAAAAGGCTGGGCGTGCCGCCGCCGAAGAAAACCGTATATACCTTTCTACCCCATATCTGCGGCAGCGCCATTTCCAGGTCGCGCATCAGCGCTGCCACGTATTGCTGTTCAAGCGCGTCCGGAATTCCGCCCACACTCTCCTTCGACAAGCTCAGGACAGACTTCAACTCATGCGAATTGAAGTCGCAATATGGGCATTTTTTGACGCACCAGGGTATATGTATGTATAGCGACAGCGGCGGCAATGCCTTGAAGTTTACTTCACGGGAAGTCAGCGCATGCAGCACATTCATTCAGCGCGCAGCCGTTGCAGCAGCACCCGCATGGCCTTGCCCCGATGGCTGATTTCATGCTTCTCGTCGCGCGTGAGCTCAGCACTCATCTTGCCAAGCTGAGGCAGCCAGAACAGCGGATCATAGCCGAATCCGCCGCTTCCCTGCTCGATATGCGCGATCTCGCCATGCCATTCTCCTTCTGCGATGACAGGCTGCGGATCATCCGCATAGCGCACCAGCACCAGCACGCAGTAATAGTGC
>JAJXWG010000150.1 GCA_021781695.1 Pseudomonadota bacterium | reverse complement strand
ATCAGCGCACCGCCCACCGATGCCCCGAAGAATGCGCCCAGAAACTGCACGCTGCTGTATACGCCCATCGCCGTTCCCTTTGCGGCCAGCGGTGCAACCTTGGAGATCATCGAGGGCAATGTCGCCTCCAGCACATTGAAGGCTGTGAAAAAAATCAGCAGCGCCACCGACAAGCCCCACAGGCTGTTCTGCATCAGCATCAGCACCAGTTGTCCACATGCCGCAAGCGCAACCGCGCCGACGAATACCTGTTTCATCTTGCCGCGGCTTTCGGCGATGATGATAGGCGGCACCATCAGCGCAAAGGCCGCCAGCATCACCGGCAGATAGATTTTCCAGTGCTGCGACACGGCAAGACCGTTTTTCTCGAGCACGAAAGGCACTTGCATGAACACCGACATCAGGATCGCATGCAGCGAGAAGATACCGAAATCCAGCCGCAACAGGTCTCGGTTCTTCAGCACCTCGGCAAATTTGCTGCCACTCGCTTCCGTGTCGCTGTGGAAGTGTGTGATCGCCGGATTGGGAATCACGAAGCGCACGACGACAAGAGCCAGCAATGCAAGCACCCCGGTCAGCGCAAAAATGCCAGGCACACCCAACATGCCATTGAGCAGCGGCGAAAGAACCAGCGACAGGGAAAAGGTCACGCCTATCGTCATGCCTATCATCGCCATCGCCTTGGTGCGATGTTCCTCGCGGGTCAGGTCGGCAGTGAGCGCCATCACCGCTGCGTTGATCGCCCCTGCCCCCTGGATCGCGCGGCCTGCGATCACCCAGTAGATGCTGCCCGCAAAGGCCGCAACGAAACTGCCCAGCGCGAACATCAAGAGGCCGATGTAGATGATGGGCTTGCGCCCGTATCGGTCGGACATCCAGCCGGCTGGAATTTGCAGGACTGCCTGCGTCAACCCATAGGCGCCCAGCGCGATGCCCATCAGCAGATGGCTGTCCCCGCCCGGAAGTTTCGAGGCATACAGCGCAAAGATCGGCAGGATGATGAACAGTCCCAGCATGCGCAGGCCGTAAATGCTCGCAAGACCGATGCTGGCAATACGCTCCGTGCTGGTCATTTTTTCAGAAGTACGTTGCATGGCTCATAGAATGTGATTGAACTCGTCCCGCATTTTAGCAGCACATACGCGCTGCGGCAGCAGCATTTTGGGTTGACGATGATTGATACATTCTTGCAGTTGAGGCAAGATAGCCTCTATATCAATACCCAATTAGAGAATGCAATGGGCGCACAGTGGAAAGCCAGACACAAGGAAATCGCCGCAAATGCCAAGGGGCGCATCTTCGGCAAACTGTCCAAGGAAATCATGGTCGCCGCCCGCGCGGGTGCCGACCCCGACATGAACCCGCGCTTGAGACTCGTGGTTGAACAGGCGAAAAAGGCATCCATGCCCAAGGAAACGCTGGAGCGCGCCATCAAAAAAGGGGCAGGCCTGCTCGACGATGGCATGAATCTCGAGCGGCTGACCTATGAAGGATTTGCCCCGCATCGCGTGCCTGTGATCGTCGAATGCCTGACAGACAATGTCAACCGCACCTACCCCAACATACGCGTGCTCTTTCGCAAGGGCCAGCTTGGCGCCTCAGGCTCGGTCTCGTGGGACTTCGATTATCTGGGCATGATAGAAGCTTTACCCAGCATCAAGGATGCGGATGCGGAGCTTGCCGCCATCGAAGCTGGCGCACAGGATTTCGAACCTGCCGATGAAGGTGCGACGCTGTTTTTGACTGAGCCCGCCGATCTGGATGCAGTATGCCGTGCGCTGCCCAATTTCGGCTTCACCGTACAATCAGCGCAACTGGGTTATCGCCCGAAAAATCCGGTGACGCTGAATGACGCCGAACGCGAGGAAGTCGAAGCATTCCTGGAAGCAATCGATGCCGATGACGACGTGCAGAATGTATATGCCGGGCTAACAGCTTAACGAACTTTGATTTTCACCAAACCCGGTCAGATTGACGGTCTGTCAGAAAATTTTAAAACGGCGGCCTAGACCGCCGTTTTTTATTGCCCCCTATCCTCTTCGAACCAGCCTCAAGCCACATCCCGGCACATGCATCGCATTGAAATTCAGTCCCAACTGCAATCCTTATTTCCAAAAAGCTATTTGGATCGTTAACCATATGAAATGTTGACGATTATTGCGCAATATCAATCTTATTAGCGTTTTATTATATATAATGATTCAAGCGACAGCACTTGCTTCAAGCTTGGAATCGAAGCGCCCGTTTCATTGAAGCTACGGATGTGCAAGAGTTGCTCTCAACAATAAGTAGAACCCGCGAAATTTTAATCATAATTGCAAATGCCATGAAAAAACTGTGGATCAAACTCTTGCCGCTGTTCCTGTATCCCGGACTGGGATACGCCTGCGAGGGGGATTGCACCAAAAGCCCCTGGACCCTGCTGGACCCAAAGGGCCCCATCGCAACGGATGAAAAGCACCTCATCCTGACCGCGCTAGGCCTTATGCTGATCGTCGTGATCCCCGTGATCATCATGACCTTTGCCTTCGCCTGGAAATACAGGGCCGGGAACAAGAATGCCACCTATGCGCCGAAATGGGACAATTCCCATGCGATCGAAACGGTGGTGTGGGCCGTCCCCGCGGTGATCATCCTGATATTGGGCATCATAGTCTGGAACTCCACACATGCGCTCACCCCCGAGAAACCCATTGCCTCCGACGTCAAGCCGCTTATCGTGGAGGCAGTCGCGCTGGACTGGAAATGGCTCTTCATCTACCCTGAACAGGGCGTAGCAACGGTCAACCGCCTGGTCATCCCAGCCGGCACACCTGTGACTTTCCACATCACATCCGACACCGTGATGAACTCCTTCTTCATCCCGCGTCTTGGCAGTCAGATCTACGCGATGGCTGGAATGCAAACCCAGCTCAATCTGCTTGCCAGCCAGCCTGGCACATACCGTGGCCTGAACACGCAGTTCAGCGGAGAAGGATTTTCCTCGATGCATTTCAACGTCGATGCAACCTCTGCACAGGAATTCCAGGACTGGGTCGCGCAGACCAAATCCGGCGCAAGCAAACTGGACGATGCACGCTTCAAGCAACTTGAGACGCCGGATGAGCCCGCAGAGCCGATCCTCTTCTCGACAGTCCAGGCCGGACTGTTCCAGTCCATTTTGCAGAAATTTTCAGGCGGGCATGAAATGTCTGCATCCCACGAGAACCATGTCCGCCTGGCGCAGGCCAAAAAGTAAGAGGATATCAACATGAACGAAACAGCACTTTTCGGAAAACTCACCCTTTCAGCCATACCCTATACCAACCCCATCATCATGGGAGCGGTTGGCGTATCCGCTCTTCTGACCCTGCTGATCCTTGGCTGGGTAACCCAGCAAGGGCAATGGGGCTACCTGTGGAAAGAATGGCTCACCAGCGTCGACCACAAAAGAATAGGCGTCATGTACATCATCCTCGCAGGCATCATGCTGCTGCGCGGCTTTGCAGATGCGATCATGATGCGCATCCATCAGGCTTTCGCCGAGGGCGCGGGTCATGGCTTCCTGCCGCCTGAGCATTACAGCCAGATATTCAGCGCACATGGCACGATCATGATCATCTTCGTGGCGATGCCTTTCTTCATCGGACTGATGAACGTGGTTATCCCGCTCCAGATCGGGGCAAGAGATGTCGCCTATCCTTTCCTGAACTCCATGAGCTTCTGGATGACCGCTGCAAGCGCCGCACTCATCATGGTGTCTTTGGCGGTCGGCGACTTCTCCCAGGCTGGCTGGACAGGCTATCCGCCGCTTTCCGAAACACAGTTCAGTCCGAGTTCGGGCGTCGATTACTGGATATGGAGCCTGCAGCTGGGCGGAATAGGAACATTGGTGACGGGAATCAACTTCTTCGTCACGATACTTCGCATGCGTGCTCCCGGCATGAGCTTCATGAAGATGCCCGTGTTCACCTGGACCATACTCGTGACGACCGTACTCATCATGATGTCCTTCCCGGTGCTGACGATCACCCTCTTGCTGCTGACGCTGGACCGTTACATGGACATGCACTTCTTCACAAGCAACCTCGGCGGCAACCAGATGATGTTCGCGAACCTATTCTGGATCTGGGGACATCCCGAAGTCTATATCGTTCTTCTGCCCGCATTCGGAATGTACTCTGAGGTCGTTTCGACCTTCTCCAGGAAGAAGCTTTTCGGCTATAAATCGATGGTCTATGCGAGCGTCGCGATCGCGGTTCTCTCCTTCATCGTCTGGCTGCACCACTTCTTCACGATGGGCGCAGGCGCGGACGTGAACGCTTTCTTCGGAATTGCGACCGGCATAATCGCAATCCCCACAGGCGTGAAGATTTTCAATTGGCTTTTCACGATGTACCGCGGCAGGATCGAATTCACGACCCCGATGCTTTGGACCCTCGGTTTCATCGCGACATTCGCCATCGGCGGGATGACCGGTGTTCTCCTCTCCGTTCCCGGCGCTGACTTCGTGCTGCACAACAGTGAATTCCTGGTCGCCCATTTCCACAACACACTGATCGGCGGCGTGCTTTTCGGTTATTTCGCAGGATATTCCTACTGGTTCCCGAAAATGTTCGGCTTCAAGCTGGACGAGAAATGGGGCAAGCGCGCATTCTGGTCCTGGATCATCGGCTTCTATGTCGCGTTCATGCCTCTCTACGCGCTGGGTTTCATGGGCATGCCGCGTCGCCTCGTGCATTACGACAACCCGACCTGGCAGCCCTTCCTCATGGTGGCTCTGGTGGGTGCTTTCATCATCGGCTACGGCGTGGTCTGCCAAGTCGTCCAGCT
>JAJXWG010000149.1 GCA_021781695.1 Pseudomonadota bacterium | reverse complement strand
AGCGCTCGACGCTATCCTGTTTTACGTGTTCTGGGAAGCGATGCTGATTCCGATGTTCATCATCATCGGCGTGTGGGGAGGGCCCAACCGCATCTATGCGACGATGAAGTTTTTCCTTTATACGCTCCTGGGTTCGCTGCTGATGCTGGTTGCGCTGATTTATCTGTACAACCTCACGGGCGGCAGCTTCTCGATTCTCGACTTCCACAAGGTCGCGATTCCAATGACAGCGCAGATTCTGATCTTCATCGCGTTCTTCTTCGCGTTTGCGGTCAAGGTTCCAATGTTTCCGGTGCACACCTGGCTGCCCGATGCGCATGTGGAAGCCCCGACTGGCGGCTCCGTTGTGCTGGCGGCGATCATGCTGAAAGTGGGCGCTTACGGTTTTTTGCGCTTTTCCATGCCGATCACGCCAGACGCAAGCCATAAGCTCGCAGGCGTCATGATTGCATTGTCCCTGATTGCTATCGTCTATATCGGTCTGGTTGCGCTGATGCAGTCTGATATGAAAAAGCTGGTGGCTTATTCCTCGATCTCGCACATGGGTTTTGTCACACTGGGCCTGTTCATATTCAATGCCTACGGCATGGAAGGCGCGCTGCTGCAGATGCTCTCGCACGGCTTTGTGGCAGGTGCACTGTTCCTGTGTATCGGCGTGCTGTATGACCGCATGCATTCGAGAAAAATTGCCGATTACGGCGGCGTCGTCAACAGGATGCCTGTGTTCGCCGCGTTTTTCATGCTGTTTGCGATGGCCAACAGCGGACTGCCCGGTACAAGCGCCTTCGTCGGCGAATTCATGGTGCTCATGGGTGCTATCAAGGTGAACTTCTGGTATGCCTTTGCCGCGGCAAGCACGCTGATCTTTGGTGCGGCCTATACGCTGTGGATGTACAAGCGTGTGATTTTCGGCAAGGTTGCCAATCACCATGTCGAAGAACTGACCGATATCAACGCGCGCGAAATTCTGATCATGGCGATACTGGCTGTTTTTGTGCTGGGCATGGGAATATATCCTTTGCCTTTTGGCGAAATACTGCACGCATCGGTGAATGATCTGCTGGTGCATGTCGCGCAGTCCAAGCTGCCTTTGTAAATGCGGCCGGTAGCTTGCAGCGCGACGATGGCAGCAAGCTACAGGCTACGAGCTGGAAGTAGTCAATTACTGTTTTGAGGTGTATATGAATTTGATGGCCAATCTGTTGCCTGCCGCTGCGGAAATTTTCCTGCTGGTGATGGTGTGTTTCATCCTGATATTTGACCTGCTGCTGAAAAAAAGCAAAATATATACCTATCTTCTGGTTCAGTTCACGTTGCTGGGTTGCTCTCTGATCACGGTTGGCACTCATGAACGCGGTGTGTTTTATGTTTTCAACGGCATGTTTGTGGATGACCTGCTTTCTGATGTGCTGAAAATGCTGAGCTACCTGGGTATGTCCATGGTGCTGGTATATTCGCGCCAATACCTGCTGCTGCGCGGGTTGTTTACCGGCGAATTTCTGGTGCTTGCGCTGTTTTCGCTGCTGGGTATGAATGTGATGATTTCTGCAAATCATTTTCTGACCCTGTATCTGGGTCTCGAATTGCTCTCGTTGAGCCTTTATGCGATGGTTGCGCTGCAGCGGGATTCCGCCATTGCGACCGAGGCTGCGATGAAATACTTCGTGCTGGGCGCGCTGGCTTCTGGTCTTTTGCTCTATGGCATGTCCATGCTGTATGGCGCGACAGGCAGCCTGGAGTTGGGCGCAATCTCTAATGCCATCCATCAGGGTGTGCAGAACAAGGCGCTGCTGGCATTTGGCCTGGTATTCATTGTCTCTGGTCTGGCGTTCAAGCTGGGTGTGGTGCCGTTCCACATGTGGGTGCCCGATGTCTACCACGGCGCGCCGACTGCGATGACGCTCTTGATCGGCTCGGTCCCCAAGCTTGCAGCATTTGCATTCGTTATACGCGTTCTGGTTGAAGGATTGCAGGGTTTGTCCACCGATTGGACCGGTATGCTGATGGTGCTTGCCATCGCTTCCATGGCGCTGGGCAATCTGTCTGCGATTGCGCAAACCAATATCAAGCGCATGTTTGCCTATTCGACGATCACGCACATGGGTTTCATGCTGCTGGGTCTGATCAGCGGCGGAATAGAAGGATATGGTTCTGCAATGTTCTATACCGTGGTCTACATGATTATGTCGCTGGGCGGTTTCGGCATGATCATGATGCTGTCGCGCGCTGGTTTCGAGGCCGACACGTTGAACGACTTCAAGGGTTTGAACCAGCGCAGCCCCTGGCTTGCCTTCATGATGATGTTGCTGATGCTCTCGATGGCAGGCATCCCACCGACGGTGGGTTTTTATGCGAAATTTTCGGTGCTCAACGCGATCGTCCAGGCAGGATATACATGGCTTGCGGTGATAGCGGTGCTGTTTTCGCTGATCGGTGCATTCTATTACCTGCGCATCATCAAGCTGATGTATTTTGATGCGCCGGAAAGCCATGTGCCCATCGTCGTTGAATCCGATACCGGTCTTTTGATGACCATCAATGGACTGGGCGTGTTGTTCCTTGGCCTGATGCCAGGCACGCTGATGTCCATATGCGCCGTGTCTGTCAGGCAGTCACTTCTGTTGCACTGACCCGGCATGCTTTCTGGCATGCGTAAAGATGAAGATGGATCTGGAAGAAACCTGCATCGACAGCAGTGCCGTATATGAAGGCAGTTTGCTGCATGTGCGCCGTGATAGGGTGCGACTGCCCGGTGGCGCGGTTGGTGTCCGCGAATATGTCAATCACCCAGGTGCCGTCGCTGTGCTGGCGCTGCATGACAACGGCAACCTGATCATGGAACGCCAACATCGTTACCCTTTGCACCGGGATTTTTATGAGATTCCGGCAGGCAAGATAGATCCAGGCGAGGATATCCTGGATACAGGCAGACGCGAGCTGCTTGAGGAAACGGGTTATGCCGCGAGCGACTGGGTGCACCTGACTACCACCTATCCCTGCATCGGTTATGGCAATGAGCGCATCGAGTATTTTCTGGCACGCGGGCTTGTAAAGCAGCAGGCAAGCCTGGACGAGGGTGAGCATCTGGAAGTGTTCGAGCTGTCCTTCAAGGAGGCTGTGGAATGGATGCGGCAGGGCAAGATCGATGACAGCAAAACCATCATCGGTCTGTTATGGTTGGAGAAATATCTGAATGGCTGGCAGGTTTGACTGCATGCACTATTTTGGTGTATTTTTCACGGTTTGGTAGCTGAACGCACCATCATGGTTCGTTTGGTATGCATCTGTTTGGTGCATGTAAGCGTCTCCCTGAAACCGTGAGGACAGAAAGTCAGTATGGAAAATCTCAAAATCAACAATGACACGCTATTCATACTGCTCGGTGCGATCATGGTGCTGGCAATGCATGCAGGCTTTGCCTTCCTCGAGCTTGGCACGGTGCGCAAGAAAAATCAGGTCAATGCGCTGGTCAAAATCCTGACCGATTTTGCTGTCTCCACGATTGCTTATTTTTTCATTGGTTATGCAATTGCCTACGGCGTGAACTTTTTCAACGACGCCAGCGAGCTTGCTCAAAAAAGCGGTTACGAACTGGTCAAGTTTTTCTTCCTGCTGACCTTTGCGGCAGCGATTCCCGCGATCGTCTCTGGCGGTATTGCCGAACGTGCAAGGTTCAATCCGCAGATGGCGGCGACTTTCATGCTAGTCGGGTTTGTTTATCCTTTTTTTGAAGGCATCGCGTGGAATCACCGTTTCGGCATTCAGGACTGGCTGCACAGCGCATTCGGTGCGGAATTTCATGATTTTGCTGGTTCCGTGGTGGTGCATGCAGTGGGCGGATGGATCGGTCTGGCCGCAGTTCTGCTGCTTGGTGCGCGTCGCGGGCGCTACAACAAGGATGGACAAATCGCGGCGCACCCGCCCTCAAGCATTCCTTTCCTGGCGCTGGGCGCATGGATACTGACGGTGGGCTGGTTCGGCTTCAATGTGATGTCGGCGCAGACGATCAACAACATCAGCGGTTTGGTTGCAGTCAATTCGCTGATGGCGATGGTGGGCGGTACGCTCGCTGCCTTGTGGGCCGGCAAAAACGACCCAGGCTTCGTGCACAACGGCCCGCTCGCTGGTCTGGTTGCGGTTTGCGCTGGCTCAGATCTGATGCATCCTGTTGGCGCACTCGTGGTCGGCGTTGTGGCGGGCGGACTGTTTGTGGTGATGTTTACCTGGACGCAAAACCGCTGGAAGATAGACGATGTGCTGGGTGTGTGGCCGCTGCATGGTCTGTGTGGCGCATGGGGCGGGATCGCTGCAGGGGTCTTTGGTCTGAAGGCCTTGGGCGGCATAGGCGGCGTGAGCTTCATGTCGCAGCTCATCGGCACGGGGATGGGCATTGTGATCGCTTTTGTTGGCGGCTCTCTGGTGTACGGCGCGATCAAGAAAACGGTGGGTATACGTCTTTCCCCAGAAGAAGAATTCAACGGCGCGGATTTGAGCATCCACAAGATCAGTGCAACGCCTGAGCGCGAATCTGGCTGGTAGATTGTGCCGCTGTTTCGTGACAATAAAGTCTTGAACAGAACAACAAAGTCTTGAATGGCGACAGAGGCCCAAATAATAAAGTCTTGAACGAGATTGTTTATTGATGGAGTTTAAATTTATAACGGCGGCTAGGGCTTGAAAGCTTGGTCGCCATTTTTGTTTCGCCGAACGTTTTGTGTCAATCTTGTCTTCGGCCTATCCGGTCATAGCTCTTAACGCCACCCTGCTGCAAGTTTTTGAGCAATCACGCAGGAATGGAAGCATTTGTCCATGAAG
>JAJXWG010000148.1 GCA_021781695.1 Pseudomonadota bacterium | reverse complement strand
GAGATTTCCACCTTTATCGTCGCCACAGCCGTCATTTATCTGATCTGGCGGATAAGCAAAAACGCAAGCGACAAAAGAAAGCGTGAGCAGCACAACAAGGAGGACTGAACGTGAAAACGACGATAGAGATTCTTGGCAGACATGTCCTTGTGGAATGGAGCAATGCGGCCGACCGCAAAATGAAGTCGCTGGTCGAACCCTTGCTGGTTGAAATGGAGCTTTATTTCAGCTGCCTGATCAGAAAAGCGGTGCGTTTCGGCAATGACGCACAAGCGGCAAGTTTTGCCGAAGCCGCACCGAAACTGAAAATCGGTTTCCGTCCGGTGATGACCCGTGCATGCAGCATCAGCGATTTTGAAGGCGCACCTCCTCTGGCCGATTTCCCCATCGTCAAACCGGAAGCCTATGTGCCCAAGCGCATCACGATAGACTTCAGAAATGGCCAATGGACAGGCGACTTCTTCCTGAAAAAATAATCAGCCTTCATGATTTCGATGACCTATCACGCTTTACTGCAGCCCTGACCATCCCTGTTACCGCATCGCGGATACGCGATACCGCCTGCCTCTTGCAGGCTGGCTCCGAGTCATCCAGATGCACGAGCATGCAGGCGTTCGCCTCAAAGAAAAGCACCTGGCCGTCAGGCAGTATGCTGCAGTCCATACCGCCATAATCCAGATTCATGCGTTCGGCCACCTGCGCTACCGCAGCAACGCCAAGAGGACCAAATACCGCGGTCCAGTCTGTTAAAAAGGATTCCTCCTCGCGCTGCTTCCACTCGACGCTTTTCATGTCCGTGCGCCAGTAATGAACCATCCAGTCTTCGGCAATAGCAAGGTGATAAGGATATGGCTTGCGATCAACAAAAATGAAACGGTATTTTTTATAATGCCCATTGACATCTTTGGAATCGAAAAACTCGGTAAGCAAAAAACGGTCACCGGGCGTCTTGTCCATATATTCGAAAAACTCAGGCTCTGTTCTGATCAAGGACAAGTCCTTGCCGCCATGCGTGCCCGCCAGACGTATCAGCAACGGAAAGGCGCGGCATGATGAATCGCCACGCGTTATCGGGCGCACCTGCGGCACCTTAAGCCCAGGAATGCCCGCAAACAAACCGGCTACCTGGTCGCGCCCCGTGCGCGCAACCAGATCAGGGGAATTAAGCAGAGGCTTTGCCAGTCTTGCAGCCAGCATTTTAACCGCCTCGAACTGACCGCCATTGCTTTCAACCTCACCCAGCGCATTGAAGATCAGATCGGCATCGGCCAAAGCTTCCCATGAGACGTCTCCCAGCGGCGCATCCGCCTGATTTGGCGACAACATGATGAGCGTCATTCTGGCGAACAGTTCTGGATCAAACAACGAGCGCGTAGATACATGGCTGGCGCCTGCGCCACCCAACACCAGGATGGTCGCTTCAGGCTTTTCAGGTCCCGCTTTTCTTTCCAGCCCCTGTATGCGCGCTAGCCGGTTGAGCGTCGCCAGTGCTTCCTCGTTGCGACGCTGCCTATACAAGACTCTGGCAAGCTGTTCCAGCGCGTCCGCATGGTTTTTATCCTCACCCAGGATGGCATTGCATGCCTGTCCGGAAGCCGCCAGATCCCCCGCTTCATACGCGGCAAACGCAAGATTCAGCAGCATGGAAATGCGCTTCTGAATATCATCTGTGTTCTCCAGCGCTTTCAGGTGCGCATCGCATGCCTCGAAAAAGCGCTGGCAGTCGTATAACACCACGCCTCTGTTGTCGTGTGCCATTGCAAAACCGGGATCGATGGCCAGCGCACGATCAAGGGCTAATAGCGCCTCGTCAAATTGTCCGAGACGATGCAGGGAAACCGCAAGATCGTTATGGATGGGCGCAAGATCAGGTTTTATTTTCCCCGCCCGGCGCAGCAGCACGACCGCTTTTTGATCATTGCCGCGGACTTGCATCAATCGTCCAAGATTGTGCAGCGCGTGGGGATTTTCCGGGTCTATGGCCAAAAGCCTGTCAAACAGCGTTTCTGCCTCTTTGATGCGTTGACTGTCCATGAGCATCATGCCCAGCATGGACAAAGCCTGCACGTGGGAAGGCTCAGCCTCCAGCACCATTTTGTAAAGTGCTTCTGCCTGGGCAACCCTTCCCGCCACATGATGACCGAAGGCGGTTTCAAGTTGCTTATTCAGTTCGTGCATGATGCATTTCGCGCTTTTCCACGGCCTTGAGCAACAGGAGAGTCAGGGCGCCGGCCAGCATGAATCCTGCGGCAAGATAAAGGCCTGACACATAGCTTCCCGATCGTGCGGCCAGCCCACCCGTTATCGCAGGCCCCAATATCTGCGCTGCGCCGTATGAAAGCGTCATTTTGCCCATCATCTTGGCAGGGCGCGTAGGATAATACTGGCCTGCCATGGTCAACACCAGACTCACGATCCCCATCACCGTGCCGCCAAAAAGAAGAGCACCTGCCAGCGCCGCGATCAGACCGCCTGCAAGCACAGGCAGCATGATTCCTACGATCTGAAGCGCGGAGGCAAGAATCAGCGCATTGAGCTTGCCTATACGACGAGCAATCAGATCCCATGCAATGCATGAGGGAGCCGCCGTGATCCCGATGACGAAAAACACGAGCGTCCCTTCACCCGAGAGCCCAGGCATATGGTCGACAATGGCGACGATGAAAGTGGCGCTCACCACATAGCCTATGCCCGCACAAAAATAGGCAAGCATGAAGAGCCGCATGTAAAGGGTGCCGGGCGGCGCATCCTCCATTTTCTGCCCTGTTCTGGTCACGGAGCTCCTGTCAGGCGGCGGCAGCCAGCTAAGCGCAGGAACAACAAGCAGGCAACCCAGAAAGGTCAATGCAAACCATTGTTCCCGCCAGTTTAGTACGTGTTCCATTAGAAAAACCGCTGCAGCCGCTCCTGCGATGCCCAGCCCTATGCCGGAAAAGTGCAAGCCCAGCTCGCTTCGGTGATGATGGCGTATCAGCCAGTTGAGTATGAGTCCGCTGCCAAGAAGCAGTGCGGCTGCACTGCTTAGCCCCGCGACAAAACGGGACAAGGCCCACAGGCTAAAGTCCGTGGTCATCCCCATCATCGCTGTGCTCAAAACAGCCAGTATCATGCCGATGCGGTACAGACGGTCCTTCAACACTAGGTCGCTGATCAGCGAAGCAGTCAGGGCCCCGCTCAGATATCCGGCATAATTAATCGCGGCAAGCCAACCGGCCTCGGCAACCCCAAGCCCGGCCTGCTGCTGCATCAGCGGCAGAAGCGGCGTATAGGCAAAACGCGCGATGCCCAGCGCCAGAATCAGGCTGCAGATGCCTGCGCTTAATACCCTGATGCGCTGATCCATGCAGCCTCTCTTGTCATGTTCCGATGTCAAATGGCGTTGCGCTGCTGCCGTTGCTGTGCATTTTGCAAAATGACGCGCCGCTCCCGGTCATCGGCTTCACTCCAGGACATGATCTCATCTAGCGAGCGAAAACAGCCCAGGCAGATATCGTCATCGTTCAGGCAACAGTTCCGCACACAGGGTGATTGCGCGATGTCCTCTTTGCAGGATTCATTCATACCGTATGACTCTTCTATCGCATGAACAGCCAGACGGTAAGCAAAAAACCGACCAGCACCACGAAGACGCGCAGAATTCTTTCCGGCAGACGGTAAACCAGCCAGTTTCCCGCAAAGCCGCCACCTATTCCGCCAAGCCCCAGCGCGAAGGTTGATATCCAGTCCACCTGGGCAGAAAAAACAAAAAGCAGCACCGCGGATGCGTTCATCGCCATCGCCAGGATGTTCTTGGTCGCTGTCGCCATGCGCACTTCCTGGCCCGAGACGATCAGCGTTGCCAGCATCAGAAAACCGATGCCGCCACCGAAATAGCCGCCGTATACTCCAATCATAAACTGAATGAACGCAAGCAGCTGAATTGGAAATGCACCCGCCGCATGAAGCGGCCTTTTCCGGAAGCTGCCCCAGGCAAAGATGCTCGTTGCAAATAATACCAGCCAGGGCACCAGATGCGTGAAAAAACTCACCGGCGTGTTGAGCAGCAGCACGGCGCCGCAAAGCCCGCCTGCAACGCTCAGAAGAAACAACCTCTCAAGGCTCAATTTCCCGACACCGCCGGCCAGCCTGCGCCCGCCCAGGGATGAAGTGATCTGGTTGGGGAACATCGCCACCGTGGAGGTGATGTTGGCGGCCAGCGGATTCAGTCCTGCTGCCAGCATCAACGCGGGGAAGGTAATGAAAGAGCCGCCGCCCGCCAGCGTATTCTGGATGCCGGCATAAAATCCGGCAAAGGCAATCAGCAACAGCATGTCAAAGTGGGGCATGGCAATTCAATCGTTAAAATTCATTCAGTCCATCACCTGCAGGATACTGCTTATGCGGAAAGTCTGGCAAGGTAACGCAGCCAGTCAAAACAAGGACCGGGATCGGTCTTGCGACCTGGCGCGATGTCGCTGTGGCCTGCGATTCCCCTTATCGGAAAAGCCGTGAAGAGCGCATTGGTCAACTCGTGCAACGCCTTGTATTGCGCATCGGTGAACGGCACAAAGTCGCTCCCCTCAAGCTCGATTCCTATCGAAAAATCATTGCAGCGTTCACGCCCCTGCCAGACAGACAAACCCGCATGCCACGCGCGCTGCAGCACGGACACGAACTGGATCAGACGCCCATCGCGGCGTATGTAGAAATGTGATGACACACGCCCCTCGGGTATGGTTCGATAATAAGGGTGCGCATCCCTGTCCAGCGTATTGGTGAACAGGCGCTCAACGCCCTCTCCTCCGAATTCGCCAGGCGGCAGGCTGATGTTGTGTATCACCAGAAG
>JAJXWG010000005.1 GCA_021781695.1 Pseudomonadota bacterium | reverse complement strand
CAAATCGCCGAGACAATCTTTCCCAGCTCTGCCATTCTCTTCACCATTTCCAGCACGCGCGCATCGGCCCTGAGGCGGTCGGTGCCGGGCTGGCCGCCGGGCAATACGATCATGTCGAAATTTCCATGCAGTACCTCATCAAGTGTGGCATCAGGAACGAGGGTGATGTTGCGCGCGCCTTTCAGCGGGCCTATTGCAAGACCCGCCAGCGTGACCTCGATACCCGCACGGCGCAAGATGTTCACGATGGTGACGGCTTCGAGTTCTTCGCTGCCTTCAGCGAACAGAACGAGTACGGTTTTCATGATTTCCTCCCGGTTCTGCGATCAACGTCAATCGCGGAAGTTCTGGTATTGCAGCGGAAACTCAGTGATGGTTTTCTTGACGAAGGCGATGGCCGCCTGCAGATCGTCGCGATTCTTGCCGGTGACCCGCACAGTGTCTCCCTGTATGCTCGCCTGCACCTTCATCTTGCTGTCCTTGATGTGCTTGACAATCTTCTTGGCAAGCTCAATTTCCACGCCGACTTTCACTTCGCAGTCGCGTTTGACCTTGTTGCCGCTGACCTTTTCGACCTTGTCGCTGACCTCGAGACACTTGATGTCCACGCCGCGCTTGGCCAGCTTGCCATTCAGGATGTCCTGCACCTGGTCGAGCTGAAATTCGTTGTCGGCCCATACGGTGAGCTTCATTTCGGCCTGTTCCACACGGGCATCGGAGCCCTTGAAGTCGAAGCGCGTGGACACTTCCTTGTTGGTCTGCTCCACCGCGTTCTTGACTTCGGTCTTTTCCACTTCGGATACGATATCAAAGCTTGGCATCAGGCACTCCTGTCGGTCTTGTCATTCCCGCAAAAGCGGGAATCCAGACAAATTTAAATCAACCACAACACGGTTTGTTTCGGAGATGATCAATCCGATGGTCAGGCATCGCCAAAACTGCATACATAGTTTACGACTTCATCCGCTTCGATGACAAATTTTCCGTTGGCAGGAACCGAGAACTGGCTGCCCGCAGCATAGGTCCTGAACTCTGTTTCGTCGCCTATTTTCACGCGGCAGGTGCCCGAGGTGATTTCCATGATCTCTGGCACACCCACGTTGAAGGTCAAGGTGCTGGGCAGTATCACGCCGACGGTCTTCTTCGTGCCGTCCGGAAACATCACCGAGTGCGATACGCATTTGCCATCGAAGAATACATTGCCCTGCTTGACTACGCTGACGTTGTTGAATTGTGTCATGTCATTTTCCCTTATGGTGCAGTTTTGTCGCGATGCGCAGGCGCAGCGCGTTGAGTTTGATGAAGCCTGCCGCGTCCTTCTGATCGTATGCACCCTTGTCGTCTTCAAAGGTGGCGATGTTGGGATCGAACAGCGAATCCGTCTTCGAATCTCGCCCTGCCACGATCACGTTACCCTTGTAGAGCTTCACGCGTACCCAGCCGTTCACATTCTGCTGCGTGTGGTCGATCAGCGTCTGCAGCGCGATGCGTTCCGGCGCCCACCAGTAGCCGTTGTAAATCATGGACGCATAGCGCGGCATCAGGTCGTCTTTCAGGTGCGCGACCTCCCGGTCCAGCGTGATCGACTCGATCGCGCGGTGCGCCTTCAACATGATGGTGCCGCCGGGCGTTTCGTAGCAGCCGCGCGACTTCATGCCAACATAGCGGTTCTCGACGAGATCCAGACGCCCGATGCCGTGTTTGCCCCCAAGCTCATTCAGCTTGGCCAGTATCTGGGCGGGGCTCATGGCGTTGCCGTTGAGCGCGACGATGTCGCCCTTCTCGAACTCGAGTTCGAGGTATTCAGCCTCATCGGGCGCCTTCTCGGGCGACACCGTCCAGCGCCACATGGATTCCTCGGCCTCCGCCGCGGGATTCTCGAGATGGCGACCCTCAAACGAGATGTGCAGCAGGTTTGCATCCATCGAGTAGGGAGAACCCCCCTGCTTGTGCTTCATGTCCACCGGGATGCCGTGCTTTTCCGCATAGGCCATCAGCTTCTCGCGGGAAAGCAAATCCCATTCGCGCCAGGGCGCGATGACCTTGATGTTGGGGTTCAACGCGTAAGCGCCAAGTTCGAAGCGCACCTGGTCGTTGCCCTTGCCGGTCGCGCCGTGCGCGATGGCCTGAGCGCCTGTCTTGTTAGCGATCTCGATCAGACGCTTGGCGATCAAAGGGCGCGCAATCGAGGTGCCGAGCAGATATTCGCCCTCGTAGATGGTGTTTGCGCGGAACATCGGGAAGACGAAGTCGCGCACGAACTCCTCGCGCAGATCGTCGATAAAGATGTTTTCAGGCGCGATGCCCATCTTGAGCGCCTTGGCACGCGCAGGCTCGAGCTCCTCGCCCTGGCCAAGGTCTGCGGTAAAGGTGACCACCTCGCACTGGTATGTGTCCTGCAGCCACTTCAGGATCACCGAGGTATCCAGGCCGCCCGAATAGGCGAGTACGACTTTCTTGATGTCAGACATGATTTTCAACCTGCTTTGTCTATAAGTAATTCAAATGAAACGATAAATCCGACCACGACCATCAACGCCAGCGCCAGCAGAAAGATCACATCGGCGATGCGCTCGTAATTTGCCGCAGACAGCGGGCGGCGTATCGAAAAATACGACATCGTGGCGCTGACCATGAATAGCAGGCCATCAAAGGCTAACAGCTCGACCGCATGGCGGCTGATGCCGTGTCTCGGGATCAGCTTCGCCACGCTGATGACGGTCACACACACACCCACCATCGTAGCCGACGTCGGCAGGATGTGATCTGCCAGCCGGCTTGTGACTTTCTGATGATCTTCCATGTTCAGAGGCTTGCCCATGATTGCTTTCGGCAGTTAACTGGAAATTTTACCCAATAGTAAATATTCCATCAGCGCCTTCTGCACATGCAGCCGGTTCTCCGCCTCGTCCCACACCACGCTGTGCGGGCCGTCTATTACGCCGGCGGAGACTTCCTCTCCGCGATGCGCCGGCAGACAATGCATGAACAATGCGTCCTTTGCCGCAACCGCCATCATCTCTTCATCGACCTGCCAGTCTGCGAAATCTTTCATGCGCTCCTCGTTTTCCGACTCGAAGCCCATGCTGGTCCATACATCGGTGGTGACAAGATCCGCCCCCCTGGCAGCTTCCATCGGGTCGGCAAATTCCTCGTAGTGCCCCTCGCCAAAGAGGCCCGCGCGTTCGGGCTCGACTTCATAGCCCGGAGGCGTAGAGACATGCACGTTGAAATCCAGAATCTCGGCAGCCTGCAGCCAGGTGTTGCACATGTTGTTCGAATCGCCTATCCACGCCACTGTCCTGCCCTGTATGCTGCCGCGCTGTTCGATATAGGTGTAGATGTCCGCAAGTATCTGGCAGGGATGATACTCGTTGGTCAGCCCGTTGATCACGGGCACGCGCGAATGCGCCGCGAAGCGCTCGATGATGGACTGTTCGAAGGTGCGTATCATCACGATGTCGGACATGCGAGAAATGACCTGGCCTGCGTCTTCCACTGGTTCGCCGCGCCCCAGCTGCGAGTCGCGCGTATTGAGATAGATCGCCGAGCCGCCCAGCTGCTGCATGCCGGCTTCGAAGGATAGACGGGTTCTTGTGCTGGCCTTCTCGAATATCATCACCAGCGTGCGATCCGTCAGCGGCCAGTATTGCTGATAGGCCTTGTATCTTTGCTTGATGATCCGGGTGCGCTCAAACAGGTATTCCAGTTCCTCGCGGTCAAGATCCTTGAATTGCAGGAAATGTTTTACTGCCATGATATGTTCCAATCAGGTTTGCAAAAATTCTTTGATGAGCGGGCAAAGGATGTCCACCAGCTGTTGCGCTTCAGCCTCGGTCATCACAAGCGGCGGCAACAGGCGGATCACATTGTCTGCGGTCACGTTGATCAGAAGGCCACGCGCCAGCGCAAGCTTCACCAGATCGCCGCATGGCCTGTTGAGCTCCACACCTATCATCAGTCCCTGGCCGCGGATTTCCACCAAACCCTTGACGCCCGCGAGGCCGCTCGCCAGGTTCCGGCAAATCAACTTTCCCAGCTTTTCCGCATGCGAGAGCAGCCCGTCATCCTCCAGGATATCAAGCGTGGCGAGTCCTGCAGTACAGGCCAGGGGATTGCCGCCAAATGTAGAGCCATGATTGCCGGGCCCAAAGGCACCAGTGGCCTTCCCGGCCGCAAGGCACGCGCCTATCGGCATGCCGGAACCCAGGCCTTTGGCGAGCGTCATCACGTCGGGCAGGATGCCTGTGTGCTGATAGGCAAACCACTTGCCTGTACGGCCGATGCCGCACTGCACCTCGTCCAGCATCAAGAGCCAGTTCTGTGCGTCGCAGATTTTGCGCAGTTCTTGCAGGTAGGCGATGTCAAGCGTGCGTATGCCGCCCTCGCCCTGCACCGGCTCGACCAGCACGGCGACCACGCTTGCGTTGTGTTGTGCCACCTGGCGGATCGCTTCCAGATCGTTGTAAGGCACGCGCACGAAGCCCGTGACCAGCGGCTCGAAGCCTGCCTGCACCTTGCGATTTCCGGTGGCGGAGAGCGTTGCCAGCGTGCGCCCGTGGAAAGCCTTTTCCATAACGATGATGGAGGGCGTCTCGATGTTTTTCTTGTGGCCATACATGCGTGCGAGCTTGATTGCGGCCTCGTTGGCTTCACAACCGGAATTGCAGAAGAACACTTCCTGCATGCCGGAGAGATTGCACAGCCTGTCGGCAAGCCTCTCCTGGCCTTCCACCCGATAGACGTTGGAGCAATGGATCAACTTGTTGATCTGGCTGGTGAGCGCTGCGGTATAGCGCGGATGAGCATGGCCCAGCGTGTTCACCGCAATGCCGGACAATCCGTCCAGATAGCGGTTGCCCTCTTCATCCCACAACCACGCGCCTTCCCCATGCGTGAACGCGACAGGCAGGCGGGCATAAGTATTCATCACATGCGTCATACAACACCTTAAGGTCAACGCGGCGCAATCCGCCGTTCAGTCAAAAAAACCACTCGAAAGCCAATATTGAACCAAACCATTCGGGCAAGATCAAGGCCGATAAAACAATCAAGCCGACATTGCTGTCGGCTTGATGGCGGCTGGCTAATCATGACGGCAATCGTTCCGCCACAACCCGATCAGCCTGAAAAACAAAACGGACCGATGAAAGACCGCTTGTTCTTTCAGTGCAACCGATTAAGCCATTGCCTTTATGGCTGCAGACAAACGGCTCTTGTGACGCGCCGCCTTGTTCTTGTGTATGATCTTCTTGTCTGCGATACTGTCCACGGTGCTGACCGAAGACTGGTAAACGGACTGAGCAGCGGCCTTGTCGCCCGCCTCGATCGCCTTGATCACCTTCTTGATCGCCGTGCGCAATTCAGAGCGCAGACTGCTGTTATGTGCATTTTGCTTGACTGCTTGACGGGCACGCTTACGGGCTTGTGCGCTATTTGCCATGATACTACTCCTTGAGATTCAGCTTAGCTAAAGGGAAGCATTCTACTGGCTTTGGCAGACTTGTGCAAATTTTTATGCAGCCGGAGTTGGCGCATCCTGGCGCAACTGAGAAGCTCACCGCTGCACCTTGGGCTTGCGCTGTTCGGGGCGCAGCTTCGGTGCCAGAAGTTCGTCCGCGCTGTCCGCATCGAGCAGGTTGCCGGCAGCATCTTCCAGCGGTTGTTCGTAATCGTTCCAGCCGCGCACACCGGTCTTGAGCGAGGCCACGTTGCTGTAACCCATGCGTAACAGCATGTCGGCCGCCAGCACCGAACGCTTTCCGGAACGGCAGATCACCACGATGTCCTGATCGCGCGCTGATGCAAGCAATGGCAGCGTCTCGTCGTAATCCCATTCGCAGGACTGTTCCAACACGCCGCGTGGCGCATTGAGAGAACCCGGAATGCGCAACATTGCAAATTCCGATGGCTCTCTCACATCGAGCAGCAAGGGTTTATTTCCTGCTTCCATGGAGCGGCTCAGATCCCAGGGCATGATTTCCTTCACGCGCGTCAGTGCCTCGACAATCAGATCGTCATATCCTGCCATAACACTCCCTCTTCAAAAATATCGCCATATTGTATGCTGCAACCGCCTCCCCGATCATGAAATCAGAACCAGAAGCCAGCCACGCCGCTTGCAATGACCACGAGCCATGGCGGCAGCTTCCAGAACATCAGTGCAACGAGAAAGATCAGCGCCAGCACGAAATCCCTGGGGCTATGTATGGTACTCGTCCATACCGGATGGTAGAGCGCCGCGAGCAGGAGGCCGACGACAGCGGCGTTGATGCCGGAAAGGGCCGATTGCGTGCGGACATTGCGTCGCACATTCTCCCAGACAGGCAAAGCGCCCATGACGAGCAAAAAAGACGGTGCGAAAATCGCAAGAAGGCACGCCATGCCGCCCATCCAGCCTGATGGCGCCGTATTCATCGAACCTCCCAGAAAGGCAGCAAACGTGAACAATGGACCCGGCAATGCCTGCACCGCACCGTAACCCGCAAGAAACGTTTCATTGCTTATCCAGCCTGAAGGCACGACAGCCGCCTGCAGCAGCGGCAGCACAACGTGTCCGCCGCCAAACACAAGAGATCCTGCGCGATAAAAGACGTCCACTTCTGCGGTGAAATGGCTAGGCAGCTCCTTTGCCAGAATGGGCAGACCAATCAGCAGAACAAAGAACAGCATCAACCAAAGAACCCCTGCGCGATGACTCACGGTGATCGGCAGCGGTTCATGCTCTGCGGCCTGCACAGGCGAAAACAGCAGCAAGCCTGCCAGGCCTGCAATCGCCATCACGCCTATCTGCGCGAGAGCCGAGGGCGCCAGGAGGACGGCACAGGCGGCAAGCACCGCGATGGTGACGCGCAACGCATCCTTGCAGAAATTTACAGCCATCCCCCACACCGCCTGCGCCACGACCGCAACGGCGACAATCTTCAAACCGTGCAGCACACCCGATGAAAGCACATCGCGATGGTTTGCAAGGCCTTGCGCAAACAGGATCATCGCAATGGCCGAGGGCAGCGTGAAGCCAGCCCAGGCTGCGAGTGCGCCTCCATATCCGGCTCGTGCCAGACCCAGCGCCATGCCTGCCTGGCTGCTGGCAGGCCCAGGCAGAAACTGGCAGAACGCAACCAGGTCGGCATAACTTTTCTCGGCAAGCCACTGCCGCCGCGTGACGAACTCATCGCGGAAATAGCCAAGATGCGCAATGGGTCCGCCAAAAGAGGTCAAACCCAGGCGCAGGAAGACCAGAAATATCTCCCATGCGCCTTCCCTGTGTTCAAGTATGATTGTTGTTTCCGCTGCCTTCATGAATGATGACGGAGATCGTGATTCAAAGCAGTCATTATCCCGCATTTCGACAGCCGGCATTCAAGAACAGACTCTATCGAGGAATTCCCTCAAAGCTGAAAAGCAAGCCACAACAGCATGCCTTCGGCGATTTCCTGCCAGATTTTTGGCCTTCTCGCGCGATATGGAACTGCCTTCTCCATCTGTCGGGATATCCATGCCGAAAAACGATGCACATCGTTTACCGCATAGAACGCTATCATCATTTCATAGTTCAGAAACAGACTGCGCTGATCCAGATTGGCCGAACCCACGAATGCGACTTCCTCGTCGATCACCACCGCCTTCGCATGTATCATCGCAGGCAAAAACCGCACGCGCGCACCTGCCGCTGTGAGCTCGCGCAAAGCGCGGTGTCTGGCGATATCCGCAAGGCGATGATTGGATTTCCTTGGCAAAAGCAGATCGACCTCAACCCCCCTTCTGGCGGCAAACGTCAGCGACATCAAGAGCGTGGGGTCGGGAACGAAATAGGGGCTGACAGCCAGGATGGATTTGCGTGCATTGAAAAAACCCGAGACCAGAAGCGTATACAGCGTATCGTCGGTCTGATCGGGGCCGCTGACGATCAACTGAGCTGCAGCAGGCTCGGGCGGCGAACCCTCTTTAGCTTCGGCGCGTTGATGCGCGCTGCCCGCTGCAAATCTCCAGTCCTGTTCGAACTGCTGCTCTGCCTGCCAGGCGAGCCTGCCCTGCAGGTCGAAAGAAAGATCAACCCATGGTGCGGCCGCATCGCCCTCAAAATAATCCGCCGCAAGGTTCCTTCCTCCGCACCAGAGATGCATGCCATCCGCGATGGCCATCTTGCGGTGATTGCGCAGATTGGTGCGCCCCCGCCGCGACGATCGCAATGGCGGCACGAACAACAACACTTCAATGCCCGATTGAACAAGCCTCGAAAAGTTGGTGCGCGCGCCAAGATAAGCGCCCACACCGTCGACAAGCAGCCTCACTTTGACGCCCGCCTGCGCCTTTTTCTTCAGAAGCGATGCGATTTCCTCGCCCAGGATGTCATGCGCAAAGATGAAAGTGCAGACATCGATGCTGCGTTTCGCACTTTCTATCATGCTGCGCAAGGCTTGCTGCGCCTGCCTGCCGTCCTCGTGAACGGAAAGCTCACGATATGATGTTGCTTCCGGCAACGCCATCACAGCTGCGAGCTGCTGCGTTTGCGAGCTCAGCGTAGATGGCCCGTCATTCCTGATTGCCACATCATGTCTTGCCGCCCTGTGGTTGCCCACCTTGCGGCTGCCGAACACAAGGTATAGCGGCAGCGCCAGATAAGGCAGAAGCACAAGCGAAACGACCCAGGCGATGGCAGCCGAAGGATGGCGGCGCAGATGCAGGGTGTGCGAAGAGGATACATAAACGGCCAGTCCCGCCATCGCGATCAGACCGTGAAACGTCATCCAGTGATTCACCATGTATCCCATCTTCTTGGCTGCCCTGGATGCATGTTATCACGGCGCCGAACGCGCCATGCTCACTGCTTCTGCGCACCCTTCCAGTGAAAGTAAAGATCACGGCCTTGCTTGCCGCTCAGCTCAACCTCCTGCGACTCGGTCATTCCCTTAAAGCGGGCGCTGATCTTGTATTTCCCATCGGGCAGCATCACATAAAGCATCGGCCCGGCATTGGGCAGCTCGAACACCGGATTTCCTCTGGCGTCGAAAATGACGACGGGAACATCGGCAATATACTCACCATCCTTGCGTTCGGAAAAAGTCAGGCGCAGCGGAAACTCATGTGCGATTCTATGCATCAGTTTTTCCTCGTCGCTCCCCACTCCACCGTTCATGTATGTCGTCACGACAAAGGTCTCTACAATGACCGGGTCCACAATCTGTGTTTCTGCGTTTGCAGAAAATGAAACCAGAAGCATTGCGCCCATCAGCGCACTCGATATTTTCATGATGTCCTCCTGTTAGTTCAAGTCACATTCGAAATCCGGCATGCGCTCGAAGACATGCCGGGTTCCTGGCTTCAATCAAAAGTGCTTCTTGATTTTTTGCCAGAAGGTAAGCTTGGGGGTTTCCTTGCATTCCGTGACCAGCACGGGAACAAGCCTGTCCGTCTCATCGACATCGACAACCGAATCAACCGGCTTTCCTTTCTTGCTGAAGCCTTCAGCCCAATACACGACCTTGGGCTTCACCGCATCATCAAGCGCGACAAATTCCTTGCAGGTCATCTTGACAGGCTTAGGTGTTGCAGCCGGTTTCTGCGGCACTCCCGAAGCCGCCGTGACTGGTGCCGATTTCAGCGCAGCGTGTTCCTTTATTTTTTTCATCAGCAAATGTTCCGGCGTTTCCTTGCACTCCGAAACCAGCACGGGAACCAGCTTGTCCGTTTCATCTACATCGACAACCGAATCTACCGGTTTTCCTTTCCTGTTCAGCCCTTCAGCCCAATACACAACCTTGGGTTTGACCGCATCATCCAGCGCCACGAATTCCTTGCAGGTCATCTTCTCCGGCGTCTGGGACTCAGCCATAGCCTGTTGTGTGATCATGCCTGTCGAAAGCGCACCCAGTACAGCCATCATTACCTTTATCTTCATTTTCAGCTCCTCATCACGGTTAAAAAATGTGCAGGCAAACTGCACGCCACTTATTGCAGATTCGACCAATAAACTTACCCGCAAAATCACCCGCGCCATTTCCAGTTGCGTATCTCGGGCATATCCTCGCCATGTTTATTGATGTATTGCCTGTGCTCGATCAGTTTGTCCTTCAACTGCTGCTTGAGATAGATGCCCCTGTCGCCAGTCTGAGGCAGACGGTCTATCGCATCCATCACCAGGTGAAAGCGGTCCAGATCGTTCAACACCGTCATGTCAAACGGCGTGGTGATCGTCCCCTCTTCCTTGTAACCGCGCACATGGATGTTGCCGTGATTGGTGCGCCGGTAGGTCAGCCTGTGGATCAGCCAGGGATAGGCGTGATAGGCAAAGATCACCGGTTTGTCACGGGTAAACAGCTCGTCGAAATCCATGTCGGAGAGGCCATGAGGGTGTTCACTCTGCGGCTGCAGCTTCATCAGGTCAACGACATTGACTACACGAATCTTGAGTTCGGGAAAATTCTCGCGCAGGATGGAAACCGCAGCCAGTGCCTCAAGTGTGGGCACATCGCCGCAAGCCACCATCACCAGATCCGGGGATGCGGCCTGATCGTTGCTGGCCCAGCTCCAGATGCCTATGCCTTCGGTGCAATGCTTTACGGCGGCATCCATCGATAGCCATTGAGGCGCAGGATGCTTGCCCGCGACAACGACATTGACATAATGGCGACTCTTGAGGCAGTGGTCCATCACCGACAAGAGGCAGTTGGCATCCGGCGGAAAATAAACGCGCACCACTTCGGCCTTCTTGTTCACAACATGATCGATGAATCCGGGATCCTGATGGGTAAAACCGTTGTGATCCTGGCGCCAGACATGAGAGGCCAGCAGATAATTGAGCGATGCAATCTTGCGACGCCACGGCAGATGCGCGGTGACCTTCAGCCATTTGGCGTGCTGGTTGAACATCGAATCGACGATATGGATGAATGCCTCGTAGCAGTTGAATATCCCGTGTCGCCCGGTGAGCAGATAACCTTCCAGCCAGCCCTCGCACTGGTGTTCGCTCAGCATCTCCATCACGCGCCCTGCAGGTGCGAGATATTCGTCACTTTCAAGGGTATCTCCATCCCACTGGCGCTTTGTCACCTCGAACAGCGCCTCAAGGCCATTGGAAAGCGTCTCATCCGGGCCGAACACGCGAAAGTGCCTGTCGTTGAGTTTCACGACATCGCGCAGAAAAGGCCCCAGCGCATGCGTATCCCCCATACCCGGCACCCCGGGTTCGGGCACTGAAACCGCGTAGTCGCGAAAATCCGGCATGCGCAAGTCGCGCAGTAGCATGCCGCCGTTGGCGTGGGGATTCGCCCCCATGCGCCTCTCGCCCCTGGGAGCGAGTGCGGCAAGTTCGGGTTTCAATCGTCCCTGTTCATCGAAGAGTTCATCAGGCCGATAGCTTTTCAGCCATTCTTCCAGCAGTTTCAAATGTTCAGGGTGTGCATTCGGGTTGAGTGGCACCTGGTGCGCACGAAAACTGCCTTCTATCTTCACGCCGTCAACCTGCTTCGGCCCAGTCCAGCCCTTCGGAGATTTCAACACAATCATCGGCCAGCGGGGACGTGCCTTATCGTTATGCTTGCGCGCATTGCGCTGGATCTGCCGGATGTCCTCAATGGCCTTGTCCAGTGTGTGTGCCATGAGCTGATGCATCGCTTCCGGCTCATCTCCTTCCACAAAGTATGGCGCCCAGCCGCAGCCGCGGAAGAACTGTTCCAGTTCCTCCGGTTTAATGCGCGCGAAAACGGTCGGGTTGGCGATCTTGTAGCCGTTGAGATGCAGTATCGGCAGCACTGCGCCGTCGGTTGCAGGATCGAGGAACTTGTTGGAATGCCAAGAAGTCGCCAGCGGGCCTGTCTCCGCCTCGCCATCTCCCACAACACAGGCAACAATCAGACCGGGATTGTCAAGCGCGGCACCGAAGGAGTGGCTTAACGAATAGCCAAGCTCCCCTCCCTCGTGGATGGAGCCCGGACATTCCGGAGAGGCGTGGCTGGGTATGCCGCCGGGAAAAGAAAACTGTATAAACAGTTTCCTCATCCCCTCCTCGTCCTGGCTGATGTTGGGATAAATTTCGCTGTAGGTGCCTTCAAGGTAAGTGTTGGCAACGACCGCAGGGCCGCCATGCCCCGGCCCCGAGACGTAGATCATGTTCAGATCATATTGATTGATGACCCTGTTCAGATGTGTGTAAATGAAGTTCTGCCCGGGCGTCGTTCCCCAGTGGCCCAGCAGCATGCGCTTCACATCGGATGCTGCAAGCTTGCGCTTCAGGAGCGGATTGCCGTAAAGAAAAATCTGCCCGACTGAAAGATAGTTGGCAGCTCGCCAGTAGGCATCCATCCTGCGCAGAAGGTCTGGCGGCAATGTTCTATCCGGGAGTTCGGGTATTGTCATTTTCGTTTTCCCTGTCAATTTTGGATCCCAACATCGAGAAGACCGATTTTGCGATCATGAGTTCCTCATCCGTGTGAACAACGCGCACAACCACCCTCCCGTTTGAAATCACCGGCGCATTTCCGGCATTGCGCTTTTCATCGAGTTCTATCCCGAGAAACGCCAGACCCTCGCAGACTCTGCCGCGGATGACTGCCGAGTTCTCGCCGATGCCGCCGGAAAACACCAGCGCATCGATGCCGCCCAATGCCGCCGCATAGGCGCCGATATATTTTTTAACCTGGTAACAGAACAGTTCCACTGCCTCGAAAGCGCAGAGATCGCTCGTCTCCCGCATCAGTAGATCGCGCATGTCCGAACTTGTTCCGGATACGCCCAAAAGCCCGGACTCATGATTGACGAGATGGCTGAATTGTTCAATCGTCAGATTCTCACTTTGCATCAGATAGGCTGCCACTCCGGGATCAAGCTCACCTGTGCGCGTGCTCATCATCAGGCCGGAGGCCGGCGTGAAACCCATGCTGGTGTCCATGGGCTTGCCGTCGCACACCGCAGCCAGGCTCGCGCCATTGCCAAGATGTGCAAGTATCACGCGCCCCTTTGTGGCAGCAGGATCGCCAAGGCGCGCCAGTTCCTGCATCAGAAACTCATAGGACAGTCCGTGAAATCCGTAACGCCTTATCCCCCTTTCATCGAAGCGGCGAGGGATGGGCAGCAATGCCGCCACGCGTGGCAGATCGCGATGAAAAGCCGTATCGAAACATGCCACCTGTTTCAGACCAGGAAACTTGCGATGAAACGCATCGATCAGCATGAGTTCCCCGGGCAGATGCTCTGGATCGAAAGAGCCCAGCCTCCGCAAATCATCGAGCATTATTTCCGTGATCGGGTGCGATTTACTGTATCTTTGTCCGCCATGCACAACACGGTGCCCGACCGCTGCCAATGCACCGAAATCGATGCTTTCCGTCAACACAGCCACGGCAGTCTCGTGATCAGGCACGACGATCTGCCGGAAAACATCCGGACCCTGCCCCTTCATCCATAGACTGGCATCGGAAAGCCCGATCCGCTCGATCGCCCCTTCCAGCACGCGCCCGGGGCCTGCCTCCTCGAACACCGCGAACTTGATGCTGGATGATCCGCCGTTGATGGTCAGTATGCGCTGCATAAGCCCAATCACCGCTGCCACAGAATTCGACTGTATTCGAGCGGAATCGCCACACCCGCATGATAAGGAACAAGCCGCGCGGTGTAGTCATGTGCGGGACGTGAAGCATACACTTGCGCGCGATAGGCGTAACCCGCACCGACCAATTGCCGCACCCGCGTCATTCTCAGGCATTCGGGCGGAGCGCCGTTGATTCCGTCTGCATAAAGCTCGACACACACGGCATCGGGTTCAAGGTCATCCAGATATACCTGGGTTTCAAATACATGCTGGTTGTCCGCCGTTTCAATCTTCATTTCGCCGAAGCGCAATGCGTTCCATTTGAGCTCCAGATCGCGCAGCCATTCGACCATATCCACGCCCATTTTTCCCTGTCCGGCAGAACGCTCAAGATAGGCGGAAGCGGCCGGAAGATAGTGTTTTTCTGTGTACTCCCGCACCGCACGATTGCTGGAAAAACGCGGCGTAAGCCTCGCCATGCTCTCGCGCATCCTGTTGACCCAGGCCACGGGTATGCCGCGCTCATCGCGCGTATAAAATTCCGGGATCACCTGATGCTCGAGCAGATCGTAGAGGATGCCAGCCTCATGCACATCCCAGGCTGGATCGCTGTCATGCTCCTGTCCATCGCCCAACGCCCAGCCGACCTCCGGGGTATAGGCTTCCGCCCACCAGCCGTCCAGTTCGGAAAGATTGATGCCTCCGTTGACCAGCACCTTCATGCCGCTGGTGCCGCATGCCTCCCATGGCCGCCTAGGCGTATTGAGCCAGACATCCACGCCCTGCACCAGTTGCTCGGTCAGCTGCATGTCATAGTCCGCAAGGAAAATCACATGCGGTCTCACTTCGGGCCTGCGGATGAAATTCACCCACTCCCGGATCAGCGCCTGCCCATCCTTGTCTGCCGGATGCGCCTTGCCTGCCATCACGAGCTGAACCGGACGCTGGGGATGTGTCAATAAGCGTATCAGCCGCTCCGAGTCATGCAGCAGCAGGTTGGGTCTCTTGTAACTTGCAAAACGCCTTGCGAAACCGAGCGTCAGCGTGTTGTGATCGAAGAGATGTCTGACGGCGTAAACGGTTTCTGCGGATGAACCGGACGCGGCAAGCTGCCTTGACAACCTCTCCCGCGCATACTTGATGAGCGACATGCTGGCATCGGTCCTGAATTGCCAAAGACGGGTATCGGAAATCTGTCTTATCTCCTGTTCCATCGTCTCCATCGCCCCCAGCCAGCGCGTCTTGCCACAGACTTCCGTCCAGAGCTCATCAGCCTTTGCAGAATCCCAGGTCGGCACATGAACGCCATTGGTCACATGCCCGACCGGCACTTCTTCCGTAGGCCAACGCGGAAAAAGCGGCGCAAATATATGCCGGCTCACCCCGCCATGCAAGGCGCTCACGCCATTCACAGAACCGCTGCCGCGTATCGCAAGATAGGCCATGTTGAATGGCTCAGTTTCATCATCCGGGTTCCGGCGTCCAAGCGCCAGCAGGTCGCGCACGCTGATGCCGAATTGCCTCTTTGCATAACCGCCAAGGTATTGCTCGACCAGCTCGGGAGAAAAGAGATCGAAGCCGGCAGAAACTGCCGTATGTGTGGTAAAAAGATTGCCAGCCCTTGTAACGGCCAGCGCAATCTCAAAAGTCTGCCCGGTTTCTTCCATGAAGCTGCGCGCACGCTCCAGCACAGCAAACGCGGCATGTCCCTCGTTCAAATGACAGACTTCCGGCCTGATGTTGAGTGCCTCAAGCAGCCTCCAGCCGCCTATCCCGAGCAGCATTTCCTGCTTTAAGCGCAGCTCCGGCCCGCCCCCGTAAAGCTCGCTGGTGATGCCGCGGTGTACCGGATAATTCGCCGCATCGTTGCTGTCCAGAAGATAGAGCTTCACTCTTCCCACCTGAACCTGCCAGGCGCGCAGCCAGACGGAGTATCCAGGCAGGGTGACCTCCAGCCTCAACCACTCGCCATTTTCTTTCCTGAGCGGCGTGACTGGCAACTGGCCCGGGTCGTTATAGGGATAAAGCGCCTGTTGTGCGCCTTCCTTGTCTATCATCTGGCGAAAATATCCCTGCTGGTAGAGCAGACCGACAGCCACCACTGGAACACCCAGATCGCTTGCCGCCTTCAACTGATCGCCCGCCACGTTGCCCAGGCCGCCCGAATAAATGGGCAATGCTTCGCTTAGCATGTACTCCATGCTGAAATACGCGACACAGGTGAGTCTGGATTGCGGATGAACTTCCTGAAACCATGCCGTTGCTTCCAGCTCTTCCCTTCTTTCCTGCAACAGATCGTCGACACTTTTGCGAAAACCAGAGTCGTCCAGCGCGCGCTGAAGCTTGTCCCGTGAGACTGTCTGCAGCACGACCCAGGGATTCTGCGTCAGCTCCCAAAGCCCGGCATCCAGCTGCCTCCATATGTCATCGGCGCCATGCCCCCACGAGGAACGGATGTCCAGCGCAAGCTCGGACAAGGCATCGAATCCTTCGATGTCAGCGCATAGCAGCGTACTTTTGGTGTGCGGAGCAGGCTCGTTCATGTTCATCCCCTCAATGGTCAGACAATAGCAAAGCGCGGAAACACAAGGAGCTTTGCCTGATCCAGAAGCAGCGCAAAGATGGCACAGGCGATGAGCAGGCCTGCAGTAAGCGAAGCCGGCAATGCAGCCATCCACCAGCCGGAGATGGCCATGATGCTCACCAGCGCGATATCGCCGGCGCTTGCCAGAGCCATCCAGCGCCCGGGCGCGAATGACCAGAGCCGCCCATCGGTTCTCAGCACATAAATGCAGGCCTGATTGGTGAACACCAAAAGCAGGAACACCACGGTCTGCATCTGAATCAGTGTCAAATGTTGCGTGCTGCGTATCCACCAGTAGGCGGAAAAAGAGAATACCAGCGACAGCACTGCGAATATCAGCGCAGCCCCCATCAAAGGTGGCACGGCCCAGCGCTGCGGCTGGGGTGAGACCTGCACGCGGTCGGATGCGATCGCCATGGTCACGAAATCATTGGTGAACAGCAACAGTACGATCAGCGTGGCGGATATCACAAACCCGCCCGTGAGCCATAGGCCCAATGTGAGGAACACCACGATCTCGAAAGTCTTGAGCGTCTTGTTGAGCGTATAGGTCAGCATGCGCCTGTGCACCTCACGCCCTGTACGCACCACGGTGAGCACGCCTTGCAGGCCGGGATCCGTCAGCACCACGCCGGCTGCAGCCTTGGCCACATCGGTCGCACTCGCGACAGCCACTCCCAGCTCGGCCTGGCGCAACGCCGGCGCATCGTTGACGCCGTCCCCTGTCATGCCGGTGACATGCCCTGCCTGCTGCAGTGCGCGCACGATATGATGCTTGTCCTCGGGCAGCACGCGTGCATAAAGGTCGCACTCTTCCGGATTCTGCGTAGCCAGCCCTTGAGCTGCGCAAACTCGCGTGCCCAAACCCAGTTTCTTTCCTATGGCACGCGCTGTTTCCAGCGAATCGCCGGTTGCCATGCGCACCCGCACCCCGAGGCGGGTTAGCTCGACGATAAGGTTTGAAGCATCCTCGCGCGGCGGATCGGACAATCCCACCAGACCCAAAAGCTCAAGCGCATCGCCCGGGCCCGCTGCCACCGCGAGCACGCGCGCCCCGCTCTCAGCCAGCCTGGCCTTGGCCTGATCCAGCGCATCCTGCTGCACCCGATCAAGCTTGCAAAGCGGCCCTATGACCTTGGCTGCGCCCTTGACCACATGCCATGCTTTCCCATCCACACTATATACACCTTCGCTGCGCCGATTGGCCGGATCGAAGGGTTGAAAAGCCTGTCTGACAGGCGCATCCTTCAGCAGACCCTGAGCTCGTGCCGGTTCAAGTATGGCCATATCCAGCGGGTCCTGCGTTGCGTCATCGCTGGCAAGTGCTGCTGCACGCAGCACGCTTTTCTCATCGCCACTTTTCGAGAGCGCAACGACACCGGCTAGAGTAAGCGTGTTTTGCGTGAGCGTACCGGTCTTGTCCGACACCAGCGTGTCCATCGCTGCAGCCTCTTCCACTGCCGGCAGACGCGTAACCAACACGCCCTGGTGCGCGAGTTGCAGGCTGCTTATCGCCGTGGCAAGCGTATAAGTCGCAGGAAGTGCAACCGGAACCGAAGCCACCAGCAGCATCAGCGAGAACACCGCGGTGTCGAGCAGCGGCATGTGGTGCAGCAAGGCATAAAGCACGACCACCATCACCAGTACGGCATCGAACAGCACCAGCCTTTTCACAATCGCGAAGATGGTGAGCTGCATGTGGCTTGGCGCATTGGAAGTCCGCACCAGTTCCGCGGTGCGCCCGAAGAAGGTATGGCTTCCCGTGGCCGTCACCTCGCCGCTGGCTTCCCCCTGGCGCACGATGGCACCGGTATAGGCGGGATTCCCCGGGCCCGCATCCACCGGCAGTGATTCTCCGGTGAGCGCTGACTGATCAAGGGCCACCTCGCCTTCGAACAGCATCAAATCGGCCGGCACAAGGTCACCTGCGCGCACGTGCACGATGTCTCCCGGCACGACTTCTTCGGCGGGAATCTTGCGCCACTGCCCATCGCGAAGCACGCGCGCATTGACATGCAACTGCTTGCGCAGCAGTGCCAGCGCATCTTTCGCGCGCTGCTCCTGCGCAAAGGCCACCACGGCGTTGAACACAAGCAAGGCGGCGATGATCAACGCCTCCATCCTGCGCCCGAGAAGCAACTGCAACGCGATCACCGCCTCCAGCATCCATGGCACAGGCGCCCAGAATTTGGCTAACAGCTGCTGCCAGGCCGGCACAATCTTGTCGGCGATCGCATTGGGGCCCGATTGCAAAAGCCTTGAGCGCGCCACATCCGCGCTCAAACCCTGCTTATGGTCATTCGTCTCAGTCGTTGAAGAATCGGTAGCTTGCATCAATTTTCCCTTTGCTTTTTTTCATGGCCAAAACGCTTGCCGCCCGGAATGGGACAACTCAGTGCACAATCGGTTCGCTTTCAGGTTTTCCACCCAACGCGACAAAAAATGCCGCCGTATCCTGAAGCCGCTGCGCACAGGCCTGCAGGTAATTCATCCTAGCCTGACGGTACTGTATTTCCAAGTTCAGCACCTGCAGGTAATTGGCCGTTCCAGCCTGGTAATTTATCTTGGCCAGATGCAGCGCATCCTTTGCAGCCTGCAGGCCTTGCGATTGCGCCAGCAATGCATCGGCATCGTGCTCCAGTGCCTGCAAGGTGTCCGCAACCTGAGACAGGGCATTGATGACAGTCTGGCGATATAATGCCTGGCTTTGCCGGTATGCATCTATCGCGCCCTGTTTTTTTGCAGCCAGAGTGCCGCCATCGAACAGCGGTGTTGCAATATCAGGTCCGATATTCCAGAAGCTGCCATTCCTGCCCAGCAGACTGTTCATCGAAGTGCTGTTCTGTCCCAAAGAGGCACTCAGCATAAAGCTCGGAAATTGCGCGGCACTCGCTACCCCGATGCCGGCGCTGGCTGCGTGCATCCCCGCTTCGGCAGCGAGTATATCCGGACGCTGACGCACCAGTTTCGATGGCAGCGACAGCGGCAGTTTGTCAGGCAGGGTAAATGCGTCGATTGAAAAACCGGGCGGCTCCCATTCTGAGGGTTCATGGCCGGCAAGGTTGGCCAGCAGGTGTCCGGATTGACTGAGTTTCTGTTTGAGTGCCGGCAGTGATGCCTCGAATGCGGAGAGCTGATTCTGCAAAGCGAGCACAGTCGCATAAGGTGACGTACCGGCTTTTGACTGTTTCTCGGCAATCGCGATTTCGTCCTTTTGCAGCGCAATCAGGCGTTCGGTCTCGACGACCATATCGTGATATGCCGCCATTGCAATGGTCGTGTTGACGATATTTCCCGCAAGTATCAGGTAGCTGCCTTGCGTGATGGCGCGTTGCTGGTCCGCCTGGGACTGCAAATTTTCGATCAGACGGTGTTCGCCGCCGAACACATCCAGCGCATAACTCACCGAGGCAGACAATGTAACCAGATTGAAAATGGGGCCTGGCGCATTGCTGCCAAAACGCTCGGGAGAAAATTTCTGCCTGGAAGCCGCCGCATCAAGGCTTGCCTGCGGATAGAAAATCCCATAGCCCGCCCTGAGATTGTCGTAGCTCATGCGCAGGCTGGCCTGTGCTGCCTCGAGCGTTGGATTGTTGGCCATCCCCTCGGCGACGACCGAATCCAGCTTTTCCGAATGATAAAGCTTCCACCAGCCGGAAGCAGGCATCGTCCCCGCATCGAAATGCTGGGATATGCCTGCCGCTGCAACCGTATCAACCGGGTCCTTGCCGCGGTTGTATTGCCTGCTCCCGAACTCTTTGGGCGGAACAAAATCGGGCCCCAGGGTACAGGCCGAAAGCATGACCCCGCACAATACGCAAAGCAGCCTGGTCGTCAAATGCACCTAATCACCCCCGATATAAACATCCACCAGCTGCCCGGGATAAAGTGCAATATCCCTGGGTCTGGCAAATCTGAAAATGACAGGCAACACCCGCACATCGACCCGCTCCGTCCTTTGATTCGACAGCTCTATCTTAGGCGTGACATAGGGCTGTTTCCTGACATATTCCATGGGTATGTTGATGTCAGTCCCCCTGATAAACATGCGCGCATGCATTCTGGATGACTTTGGCAGCCTGCTGATCAGAATCTCGTCCACATAACATCTCACCTCGATATAACCTCCTGCATTCCCCATCACGATCGGCGGATCCAGGCTCCCGGTATAGCTGTCGTAAGCGCCCTGCGAAGAAACATAGCTGCCGACAGACGCATTGACGGATAGCGCCGAGCCTTCGGCTGGCGCCTTGATGACATATTTGGATAACAGCACGATGGCTGCCTGATAGGAACGCAAGGCGGCCTGGTACTGTTTACCTGCAACCATAAGGTTCGCCTTCGATACCTCCACCGCATTGCGCGCGCTGTCGAGCACATCCAAACTGACCGACCTTGCATCCATTTCATGGGATTTCTCCTGTTTATCCAGCGTATCTTCCAGACTCTTCAGGCTGGCTTTGGCAAACGCTATCTGCGCCAGAGACGCATCGGCCTGGGCCTGCAACTGTTCGACTGTTGCGCGCTGCAACGAGTCATCTAGCGTCAACAAGGGTGTGCCCTTACCCACATGCTGTCCTTCGGCAACCATGATTCTGGTCACGACACCAGATACTTCAGGAAAGATGTTGATGTTTTCCCCGCTTTCCTGATTGCTCTCGATAATGCCGTTCGCATATATGCCCTTTGCATAAGGGTTGGAGGCAGGATTGAAAGCAGGTGGCTGCGGCTTGCTTTTCAGCCCGTAAACATAGGCACTGATGAAACCCGCCAGTATGCCGATGATGGCGACCGCGATCAGTAGCTTATTTCTCATGTTCCTCCCCGATTATCCTGCCGTCTTCCATACGTATGATGCGATGCGCATACTCGAATATCCTGCTGTCATGGGTGACGATGATGATGCAGCGCGTTTCGTTCAGGATATGTTCTCTCACGAATTCGAGTATTTTTCTGCCCGTATCCCCGTCCAGCGAGGCCGTCGGCTCGTCGAATATCAAAATGTCCGGGCGGCTGGCAATCGCACGCGCAATCGCCACCCTTTGCTGTTCGCCACCGCTCAACTTGACGGGCGGCAACGCTGCCCTTTGTTCAAGCCCCACGATTTTCAGATACTCGCTCGCGACTTTCAGTGATTGATTCCAGTCGTTTTTTTTCAGTATCAGCGGTATCGCGACATTTTCGACTGTCGTGAGCCTGGGAAAGAGGTGATAATCCTGAAACACGAAGCCTATCTTGTTAAGCCTGAAATCGGCAAGCTCGTCGCTTTCCATCATCCAGATGTCGCGATCTTCAACCAGCACGGTTCCGGAATTGGGTTTCAGGATGCCCGAGATCATGCTCAATAGCGTCGTCTTCCCGCTCCCTGAAGGGCCCACGATGTAAAGAAGTTCACCGAAACTGGCCTCAAAACTCACCGACTTCACGGCCATGGTTCTGGCATCGCCCTCGCCAAACCATTTGGCCAGATTTGTCGCCTTGATCGCCAGGCTTGCCACGTCAGCCCCTGAAGATATCAAAAGGTTCTATGCGGATCACCCTGCGGATGCCGATATAGCTTGAAATGCCGGCGATGATGAGAACCATGACGAACGCGATGCCAAGGTTCAGATTGGTTATCTGCGCAGCATAATCCGGCATCCTCAATTTTGCCGACATGATGATCAGTGATGCCAATCCCACCCCCAGTCCGTAACCCAAAAATGCGGTAAATCCAGCCTGAAAAAGGATCATGGAGACCAGCTCATGCCCCTTTGCGCCGATCGCCTTCAATGCGCCGAATTTTTCCAGATTTTCGAGTATGAATGTGTAAAAGGTCTGCCCCGATATGGAAAGTCCAACGATGAAACTGATTGCCGTCATCAGCATCACGTTGATGCCAAGGCCTGTCTGGTATTTATAGAAATTCGAAATCTTCTGGATGAACTCGTCATCGGTCAGCGCCTGATAACCCAGCTTGTTCACCTCCTGCTTGATGTGAGGGATGTCACTTTTGCTTTTAGGCTCGACGAGAATGTAGGATGCGGTAAACCGGGTGGAAGGCAAATAGCTGATCGCCCTGTTGAAAGTGGTGTAAAGCGTGGGGATGCCGAACAGCCCGGAAATATTGGCCTTTGCGATGCCAACGACCACACCTTTGTGATCGTTGATCTCGAACTCCGTCCCTATCCGGGGATTTCCCAACTTCGTGATCTCGGCATCCTGCACAACGATGAATCCGTTCTCCGCATAGATGTCTTCGATCTTTCCTTCGATGAGTTCGGGTCGGCCAAAAAGGCTTGCATCATCAAGCCCGATGACGGTCACAGCCTGATACACGCCATTCTTGAGCTTGATCAATGCTCCTCCCGAATAAAGCGGTACCGCATATCTGACGCCGTCTATGCTTCTGACGGCATCCTGCACGTAATCGGGCATGGGTATGCTGCTTGAGACATTGTTTACCGCGGGGTCCAGCACCCACATCTTGGCGCCGATGTTGGTCACGGTGGATGAGGACCTGGACAGTATGCCGGCAAACATCGAGGTCATCATGACCATCAGAAAAACCGCGAACGTGATTCCGACCAGCAGAGCGGTGAACTTCCCCCTGTCATTGACCAGCAGCTTGAATGCAATTCTCAGGATGCCATTCATTCCGAACTTCCCCCTGCGACGCAACCGATGGCCTGACTATACACCCAAATCATGAAGCAATCATGCGCGGTGAAAGGCACTTCAGACCAAATGATCAATTCCGCTGATTTTCACCTGTCGGACTGCCTGGACAAGCACATCGATCGCCTTTGTGCGCGCATATCTTTTGCGCCATGCCAGCGCGATACGCCGTGACGGTGCAGGCTTTACAAAGGGGATGACCTTCAGAAGCGGGCTGCGGTAGCGGGCACTGTTTGCCGAGGCAGGCAACACCGTGATTCCGAGGCCGGATGCGACCATGTTGCGTATGGTTTCAAGG
>JAJXWG010000147.1 GCA_021781695.1 Pseudomonadota bacterium | reverse complement strand
GCGGGCTTTGGCGGACAAACGCGGCGTGAAGATGGAGTTCGAGCTGGCCGATCTTGCGCACTGGGATTTCGGCGTGGACAGGTTCGACATCGTGGTCGCTGTCTTCATACAGTTCGCACCACCCGATTTGCGCGAAAAGATGTTTGCACACATCAAACAGTCCCTGAAGCCCGGCGGGTTGTTGCTGCTGCATGGCTATACGCCGCGCCAGCTGGAATACAGGACCGGCGGGCCGTCGGCGATGGAAAATCTCTATACCGAAGCGATGTTGCGTGCAGCGTTTGCCGACATGCAGATTCTTTCCCTGCGCGAATATGACGAAGTCATCCGCGAAGGTGCGGGTCACTCGGGGATGTCCGCGCTGATCGACCTGGTTGCGCGCAAGGCCTAGCCCTTGCTCTTCGCCCAGGAGACGATACCGTTCACATCCATCGCGCCTGCCTGGCGTGCAACTTCGCGTCCGCCCTTGAACAGGGCGAGCGTGGGAATGCTGCGGATGTTGTATCTGGCAGCCAGTTCCTGCGCCTGTTCGGTGTCGAGCTTGGCAAGCCGCATCGCGGGCTCCAGTTTTCCTGCCGCCTGAACAAAAGCGGGCGCCATCATCTTGCACGGGCCGCACCAGGGCGCCCAGAAGTCCACCAGCACCGGCAGGTCGCAGCGCGTGATGTGCAGGTTGAAGTTTCCCGCATTGAGTTCGACCGGGTGCGCAGTGAAAAGCGTCTGGTGGCACTTGCCGCAGGAAGGGTGCTGGTCCAGCCTGTCAAGAGGCACGCGGTTGACCCCGTCGCAATGCGGGCAGACGATATGCAGAGATTCGCTCATAAAATTCTCCTGGTTCAAGGTACAAAATACAAGTCTCTAGGCAATAAAGAGCCACCAGCTACTGGCTGCCCGCTACAAGCTAAATTATACGCATCGAAAGGTCCAGTGCCTCGACGTCCTTGGTGAGCGCGCCGATCGAGATGCGGTCAATTCCTGTTTCGGCTACTTCCCGAATGCCCGGCAGTGTGATGCCCCCCGAGGCTTCAAGTTCCGCTCGTCCAGCAGTGTGTTGCACCGCAGCGGAGAGCATGTCGATGTCAAAGTTGTCGAGCAGGATCAGCTTTGCGCCCGCGTTCAATGCCTCGTCAAGCTGCATCAGATCTTCCACTTCGATCTGCACGGATGCTTCCGGTGCGAGCCTGAATGCGGCTTCGAGCACTGCCGCGATGCCGCCAGCCGCCGTGATGTGGTTCTCCTTGATCAGTATGCCATCGTAAAGTCCCATGCGCTGGTTGTGCCCGCCGCCCATGCGCACAGCGTATTTCTGCGCATCTCGCAGGCCGGGCAGGGTCTTTCTCGTGTCCATGATCTTCACGTCAAAGCCCTGCACCATGTTCACATAGCGGCGCGTGAGGGTCGCGGTGCCTGACAAAGTCTGCAAAAAATTCAGCGCGTTCCTTTCCGCGGTGAGCAGTGCGCGCGCCTTGCCGCTGATCTCGCACAACCTCTGCCCCGGCTTGATTTGCTCGCCATCTTGGGCATGCCATGAGATTTTGCATTCCGGATCGAGCGTTAAGAAGCATTCGTCGAACCATGCAGAACCGCAAAGTACGCCCGACTGCCTCGTGATCACCAGCGCGCGCGCGACATCATCCGGCGGCAGGAGGTTAGCGGTCAGATCTCCGCTTCCGATGTCCTCTTCCAGCGATTTTATGACGTCGTTTTTTATGGTCTTGGCAAGCACGGCAATGTCTGTTTATTCGGGGAAGACAGTATAAGTCAAGTTGTCCGGACTTGAAATTTTTCATGCCTGCCCCACCTTGGGTGCATTCAGAATTCTTTCAGGAGAGCGCCATGCGTTTCGACAAATTCACCACCAAGCTGCAACAAGCCCTGTCCGATGCCCAGAGTCTGGCCGTAGGCGGCGACAACCAGTTCATCGAGCCCCAGCATCTGCTGCTCGCGCTGTTGAACGATGCCGACAGCGGGGCAGGTTCGCTGCTGGCGCGGGCAGGCGGCAATGTCAATGCGCTGAAAGCCGCGCTCGTCGACGCGGTATCCAGGCTTCCCAAGGTGGAAGGACATGGCGGCGAGGTGCAGGTTGGCCGCGATCTATCCAGCTTGCTCAATCTCACCGACAAGGAAGCGCAGAAGCGCGGCGACCAGTTCATCGCGAGCGAAATGTATCTGCTTGCGGCGACCGGCGACCGCGGCGAGACGGGTCGCCTTTTGAAAGCGAACGGTATTGCGCGCGCCCCGCTGGAGCAGGCCATAGAGGCAGTGCGAGGCGGCGAGTCTGTGGGTTCCCAGGAAGCGGAAGGAAGCCGCGAGGCGCTCAAGAAATACACCATAGACCTGACCGAGCGCGCGCGAGCCGGAAAGCTCGATCCCGTGATCGGGCGCGACGACGAGATACGCCGCGCAATCCAGGTGCTGCAGCGCCGCACCAAGAATAATCCTGTGCTGATAGGCGAGCCCGGCGTGGGCAAGACGGCGATCGTCGAGGGCCTGGCCCAGCGCATCGTGAACGAAGAAGTGCCGGAAAGCCTGAAGGGCAAGCGCGTGCTTTCGCTGGACATGGCGCTCCTGATCGCGGGTGCTAAGTATCGCGGCGAATTCGAGGAGAGGCTGAAGGCCGTGCTGAAGGAGCTGGCGCAGGACGAGGGCAGGAACATCGTGTTCATCGACGAGCTGCACACCATGGTGGGTGCCGGAAAGACCGAGGGCGCGATGGATGCGGGCAACATGCTGAAACCTGCGCTCGCGCGCGGCGAGCTGCACTGCATAGGCGCTACCACGCTGGACGAATACAGGAAATACGTCGAGAAGGATGCGGCGCTCGAGCGCCGCTTCCAGAAGGTGCTGGTGGGCGAGCCTTCCGTCGAATCCACCATAGCGATCCTGCGCGGCCTGCAGGAGAAATACGAGCTGCACCATGGCGTGGAGATCACCGACCCCGCGATCGTCGCGGCGGCCGAGCTTTCCAACCGCTACATTACCGACCGCTTCCTGCCGGACAAGGCCATCGACCTGATCGACGAGGCCGCGGCGCGCATCAAGATGGAGATAGACTCCAAGCCCGAGGTGATGGACAAGCTTGACCGGCGTTTGATCCAGCTTAAGATCGAGCGCGAAGCGGTGAAGAAGGAGAAGGACGAGGCATCGAAGAAGCGCATGGGCCTGATCGAGGAAGAGATAGGGAAGCTTGAGCGCGAATATGCCGACTTGGAAGAAATCTGGAAGGCTGAGAAGGGTGCGGCCCAGGGGGCAGCCAACGTGAAGGAAGAAATCGATCACGTGAAGGCCGAGATCACCCGTCTGCAGCGCGAAGGAAAGCTTGAGCAGGTTGCCGAGCTGCAATACGGAAAGCTGCCGCAGCTCGAAGCGAAGCTGAAGGAAGCCGCGCAGCGCGAAGCCGAAGGCGGGGGACACAAAAACAGGCTTTTGCGCACCCAGGTTGGGGCGGAGGAGATCGCCGAAGTGGTGAGCCGCGCAACCGGCATCCCTGTCTCCAAGATGATGCAGGGCGAGCGCGACAAGCTGCTCAAGATGGAAGACAAGCTGCACGAGCGCGTGGTGGGTCAGGACGAGGCGGTGCGCCTGGTGTCCGATGCGATACGCCGCTCTCGTTCTGGGCTCTCGGATCCCAACCGCCCCTATGGCTCGTTCCTGTTCCTTGGGCCCACAGGCGTGGGCAAGACCGAGCTTTGCAAGACGCTGGCGACCTTCCTGTTCGATTCGGAAGACCATCTGATCCGCATCGACATGAGCGAATTCATGGAGAAGCATTCCGTCGCGCGCCTGATAGGCGCGCCCCCCGGCTATGTCGGCTATGAGGAGGGCGGCTACCTGACAGAGGCTGTGCGCAGAAAACCGTATAGCGTGATTCTCCTGGACGAGGTGGAGAAGGCGCATCCGGACGTGTTCAACGTGCTTTTGCAGGCGCTGGACGACGGCCGCATGACGGACGGCCAAGGCCGCACCGTGGACTTCAAGAACACCGTGATCGTGATGACCTCGAATCTTGGCAGCCAGATGATCCAGCAGATGGAAGGCGACGACTATCAGGTGGTGAAACTCGCGGTGATGGGCGAGGTGAAAAACTATTTCCGCCCCGAATTCATCAACCGCATCGACGAGGTCGTGGTGTTCCACGCGCTGGACGAGAAGAACATCAAGTCGATCGCGAAGATACAGATGCAGGGATTGGAGAAACGCCTGAATGCTATGGAGATGAAACTGGTTGTTTCCGATGCTGCGCTGGCCGAAGTCTCTGCTGCGGGTTTCGATCCGTTGTATGGCGCAAGGCCTTTGAAGCGCGCGATCCAGTCGCAGATCGAGAACCCGCTGGCCAAGGCTATCCTCGAGGGGAAGTTTTCGGCAAAGGATACCATCCATGTCGACTGCAAGAACGGCGTGATGAAATTCGATAAGTAGGAAAAGCCCGGTAATACCGGGCTTTTCCTGATGGCAGCACATTGCGTTGCGCGCAGTCCAGGCGCATATCCGGTCGTCACCACGCAGCCGATTGAAGGGTGTCTTGTTTTTCAGGCTGTCCTTGCGCGCAGCTGTCCGCACGCGCCTTCTATTTCCTGCCCTGCCGAATCGCGCAGCCTCGTCAGGATGCCTTTCTGCTTCAGCGTGCCTGCGATGCAGGCCATGCGCGCAGAAGACGGGCGGCGATAGGGCAGGCCGTCAACGGCATTGAACGGGATGAAATTCATGATCGCGTATTTTCCGGCAAGCAGCCTGGATATGCGTTCAATCTCGGCATCGCCGTCGTTCACCCCCTCGATCAGCGTCCACTGGTATTGCGCCGGATAGTTGGTTGCGCGCGCATATGCTTCGCATCGTTCGATCAGTT
>JAJXWG010000146.1 GCA_021781695.1 Pseudomonadota bacterium | reverse complement strand
CTCAATTCCCGCTAAGCGATAAATCGCTTGCGGTCATTGATCAGAAACAGGAGCGTTAGCTCCGTTGTTCGTGGGATCAACAGAATCTTGGCGCATGTTTAATCGCGCTTAGATAATGTTTAGCTGTTTCATCAATGCCCTTGCGGCATCAGTCTCGTCTGCAGATTCCTGATTCTTTCATTTTGTGACACAATCGCATCTCTTTAGAAATGCCATCAAACACTATGACAACCGAACCTACCATTGTGCAAGACGAAAACCAGATAATTTCAGAGCGCCGCAACAAGCTGGCTGCTATCCGAAAATCCGGCGTCGCCTTCCCGAACGACTTCAACCGCACGCATCTGTCGGGTGATCTGCACGCAGCCTATGGAGATCTGTCACACGACGAACTGGAAACTGCACAGGTTAAAGTTTCTGTCGCCGGGCGCATGATGTTGAAGCGCGTGATGGGTAAAGCCAGTTTCGCCACGTTGCAGGACATGAGCTCCCGCATCCAGCTTTTCATCAGCAATGGCGACACAGGCGAGGAGGCACACAACGCATTCAAGCATTACGACCTGGGCGACATACTGGGTGCTGAAGGTCAATTGTTCAAGACCAAGACCGGTGAGCTTTCCGTGCGCGTATCGCAGGTGCGTCTTCTGACCAAATCGCTGCGCCCGTTGCCGGAAAAATTCCACGGACTGTCCGACCAGGAACAGAAATACCGCCAGCGCTACCTCGACCTTATCACCAACGAGGATGCACGCAGCGTGTTCATAACGCGAACCAAAATCATACAGGCGATACGCGAATTCTTTATCGGTCAGGGCTATCTGGAAGTCGAGACGCCGATGATGCACTCCATCCCTGGTGGCGCCTCGGCCAAACCGTTCGAGACGCATCACAATGCGCTGGATATGCAGATGTTTCTGCGCATTGCACCCGAGCTGTATCTCAAACGCCTGGTGGTCGGCGGATTCGAGAAAGTGTTTGAGATCAACCGCAACTTCCGAAACGAGGGGCTGTCCACACGCCACAATCCCGAATTCACCATGCTGGAATTCTACGAGGCCTATCGCGATTATAAATACCTGATGGACTTTACCGAAAAACTGCTGCGCGAAGTGGCGCAAAAAGTGCTGGGCACCACACTCATCAGCTATCAGGGCAAGGAACTTGATCTTGCAAAGCCTTTCCACCGCCTGACCATGGTGGAAGCGATCCAGAAATATCACCCGCAATTTACAACCTCCCAACTCAACGACCGCGAGTTTGTTCTGGCCGAACTTCAGGATTTGAAAGCCAAATACAATCCCAATGATGGTCTGGGCGGTCTGCAACTTTCGCTGTTTGAGGAACTGTCCGAGGCACTGCTTTTTGAACCCACTTTCATCATCGACTATCCGGTTGAAGTGTCTCCATTGGCGCGCAGCAGCGATGCCAATCCTGCGATCACAGAACGCTTTGAACTGTTTGTGCTGGGCCGCGAGCTTGCCAACGGCTTTTCGGAATTGAACGACGCGGAAGATCAGGAAGCGCGCTTCGATGCCCAAGTTGCGGCAAAAGAGGCCGGTGATGAAGAAGCCATGTTCAAGGACAACGACTATGTGCGAGCTCTGGAATACGGTTTGCCACCCACTGCGGGCGAAGGCATCGGCATAGACCGCCTGATCATGATGCTCACCGACAGCGCCAGCATACGCGATGTGATTCTTTTCCCGCAGATGCGCCCGGAAGCAGCAGGATAAATTATCGCTGACAACAGGCAAAAATCGTCCTATGATGCGCATAATTCTTAAAGGAGTACAAGATGAAAGCCAACGAAGGAAGTATGGATCGCGCACTGCGCATCATCGCAGGCATTGCCCTTATTGCACTGGCCTATACCGGCAAAATAGGCATGTGGGGCTACATAGGCATCATACCTTTGCTCACCGGCATATTGGGCATCTGCCCCGCCTATGCCATTTTCGGCATCAGCACCTGCAAGCTTAAAAACAAATAAACGGACGCAGATTACCCGGCTGATAATCAGCTGGGCTGCGTCATCTTGTCCGTTCAGGCATATAATCTACGCATGAACAACCCTGTCCATACGGATCTGCAAGTCACCGGCATGCACTGTGCCGCGTGCTCTACCCGCCTTGAAAAAGCCTTATGTCAGCTACCTGATGTTAAAGCGTCGGTGAGCATCGCCACCGAAAAAGCGCACATCGAGTACGACCCGGACAAGATAACACTTGCCGGTCTGATCAAGACCATACAGGACACTGGATACGACGCGCATCCGCTGCGCGATTTCGCCGCCGAGAAACAGCTGCGTGCCGATGCGTTGCACGATGAAAAAATACGCTTTTCCATCTCGGCATTACTCACAGCCCCGCTGCTCATTCAAATGCTGCTGATGTTTGCAGGTTTCCATTTCATGCTGCCCGCCTGGCTTCAGTTTCTGCTCGCGACCCCTGTGCAATTCTGGATAGGCAGGCGCTTTTACGAAGGTTCATTCAGCGCGCTGCGCGGCGGTACTGCAAACATGGATGTTCTGGTGGCACTGGGCACCAGTGCCGCTTATTTTTTCAGTTGTGCGGTGATACTGTTCGGTCTTAATCAGGCGCTTTATTTTGAAGCGAGCGCCACGCTGATCACGCTGGTGCTGCTTGGCAAACTGCTTGAAGCGCGCGCAAAAAGCAAAACATCCAGCGCGCTTGAGGCGCTCATCAATCTTCAACCCAAAATGGCCCACGTCGAACGAGACGGCGAGATACAGGAACTGGCAGTTGAGCAGATGCTTGTGGAAGACGTGTTTCAGGTCAAGCCGGGCGAGAGCGTACCGGTCGACGGTGTGGTCATGGAAGGAACATCCAGCGTCGATGAATCGATGCTGACAGGGGAAAGCCTGCCGCAAAACAAACAGGTTGACGACAAGGTGTATGCCGCAACGACAAACGGGCAGGGTCTGCTCAAGTGCCGTGCGCTTGCGGTGGGCGCCCACACCCAGCTTGCCGCAATCATCCGTCTAGTAGAAAAAGCGCAGAGTTCAAAAGCTGCGATACAGAAGCTGGCCGACAGAATCTCCGCGATCTTCGTGCCGGCGGTGGTTGGCATTGCGCTTGTCACCTTTGCCGCGTGGTGGATGCTGGCTGGCAACTTCAGCGCAGCACTCATCAATGCTGTGGCAGTGTTGGTCATCTCCTGTCCCTGTGCACTGGGCCTTGCCACACCGACAGCCCTGGTCGTTGCAACCGGGCGCGCAGCCCAGGCGGGTATCCTGATCAAAGATGCCAATGCGCTGGAACGCGCGCACAAATTATCTGTATTGCTGCTGGACAAGACAGGCACGCTGACCACCGGCAAGCCCAGTGTCACCGACCTGTTGCCGGCAACAGGTTTTAACGATGCCGAATTATTGACGACAGCATCCAGCCTGGCCCTGGGTTCAACCCATCCGTTGTCCCTCGCCATCACAGATTATGCAAAAGCGCATCAAACCGCGATTCATCCAATTGCCCATTTCAGTGAATCGGCAGGCATGGGCTTACGCGCTGAAATCAACGGCAAAGTTTGCCTGTCAGGATCTCCCGCCTTCGCCATTCAACAGGGCATTGCGATAGAGGAGCAACGCATCCTGCAATTGCAAGAACAAGGCAAGAGCGTGATTACCATTGCAAATGACGCGACGCTGCTGGGCTATATCGCGATTGCTGATCAGCTGCGCGCAAACAGCCGGGAAGCCGTTAAAAAATTGCAAGGCATGGGCATCAGGGTGGTGATGATCAGCGGCGACAATCAAGCCACTGTCGGGGCTATCGCAAAGCAGGCTGGCATTAGCGAATTTCGCGCCGAGGTCTTGCCGCAGGACAAGGCTGCACTCGTGCAATCTTTCAAGACCAATGAACAAATGGTCGGCATGATAGGTGATGGCATAAACGACGCGCCGGCACTGGCAGCGGCCGATGTCAGTTTCGCGATGAGAAGCGGCAGCGATATCGCGATCGAGGCTGCCGACATCACGTTAATGAAGAGCGACCTAATGAGCGTAGTGGATGCCATTTCGCTGTCGCGCGCAACGCTTGCGAAAATCCGCCAGAATTTATTTTTTGCTTTTGGCTACAACGTGCTGGGCATACCGCTCGCAGCAGCAGGCATGCTGAACCCAGTCATCGCAGGCGCCGCTATGGCATTGAGTTCGGTCTCGGTGGTGAGCAACGCACTGCTGTTGAAACGCTGGAAGCCCTATCGGGCATAGCTGCTTTATGTTTTCCAGAATGGCTGCTGTTCATCCAAACCTTTCAACGCTTTATGCAACATCGTCAATTTTACGGGCAGCTCCGCATCCAGCCTGCCCTTCAGAAAAAAAATGACTTCATTATGCTCTGACAGATGGCTTGCCATGTCATTCACCAATCTTTGCGCCACAAAAATATCGTTGATAAAACCCAGCAATTCCTGCACCTCACCCAACCCACCAAGATAGGATTTGACCTTGTGTTTATCGTACAGCATGGAAAAAAACTCCACGCTATAGCGCAACTTTTTGACCACAATGCGCAAGGCATGCAGTTGCTGAGCATCGTTCAGATTTTCTGCCTCGCGCATATAGCGCTTGTGCAGCAGCTGGAATTGTTTCACGGCAACGTCCTTCAGTGACAGTGAGATAGACTCAGCCTCATGCCAGTAATCGCCATTCATCCAGATGGCAAAGCGCAGCAGCAAGCGTTGCACCTCGCGTGGCACCAGGCTTGCATAACAAGCTGCGCGTTGCTGCTCGCAGTATGCAAGCAAAGCCTGCCCTTGATTTTCCTCTATCGATGAGCTCATCGGCAAGATGATCTGCGCGATAAACACATCCCATTCGCGTATGCGTCCCAG
>JAJXWG010000145.1 GCA_021781695.1 Pseudomonadota bacterium | reverse complement strand
GAAACTCTCAGGGCTCACGAAGCCCTGAAATCCCGCGAACAGGGTGCCCGACACGCCGCCGAATGCGGCGCCCATCGCGAAGGCCAGCAGCTTCAGGTTGCGGGTGTTGATGCCCATCGCAGAAGCTGCGACCTCGTCCTCTCTTATCGCCATCCACGCGCGTCCGATGCGCGATCTTTCCAAACGATGTGATACGAAAACCACCAGCGCTGCAAAGAAAAGAAACAGGTAGAAATAGAGATGCACGGAAGGAAGCGCCACGCCGAATATCTTCTGCGTGGCGTTGAGCGACATTCCCGCAATACTGATGGGATCGATGCGGCTGATGCCCTGCGGACCGTTGGTCAGATTCACCGGCGCATTCAGGTTGTTCATGAAGATGCGTATGATCTCGCCAAAGCCCAACGTGACGATCGCCAGATAATCGCCGCGCAACCTTAGGGTCGGCGCGCCCAGAAGCACGCCCATGCCGCCTGCAAGCAATGCTGCCATCGGCAACACGACAAGGAAAGACAGGTGCAGTCCATCCGGGAAAAGCTGCGGGAATGCCAGCGCAAGATGCGGCGATCCTGTGAGCGCATAGCAATATGCCCCCACTGCGAAAAAAGCGATATAGCCCAGATCCAAGAGGCCCGCATAACCCACCACTATGTTAAGGCCCAGTGCCAGCATGATGTAGAGCATCGCGAAATCCACGATGCGCACCCAGCCGCGTCCCAGCAGGGCGTCGATTGCGAAGGGCAACAAGACGACAACAAGCAGCAGGATGCGCTTTGGAAATTTAGCCATTTTCACGGGATAAAATCCTCGCGGCAAAAATTTCAGGCACGTTCGGCAAGGCGTTCTCCCAAAAGACCTGCCGGACGGAACACCAGCACCGCGATCAGAACCAGGAAGGCAAACACATCCTGATACTGGCTGCCCATGAATCCGCCCGTGATGTCACCAATGTAGCCTGCGCCCAGGCTTTCTATCAGCCCCAGCAACAGCCCTCCCAGCATCGCGCCGCGCAGGTTGCCTATGCCGCCCAGCACCGCGGCAGTAAAAGCCTTAAGCCCCAGCAGAAAACCCATGTAGTAATGTGCAAGCCCGTAGTTTGCGCTGACCATCAAACCCGCCACCGCGGCAAGCGCCGAACCTATCATGAAGGTGATCGAGATCACGCGGTTGACGTCCACGCCCATCAGTTGCGCCGCATGCTGGTTTTCGGCAATCGCTCGCATCGCGCGGCCCAGCCTAGTGCGATGGACCAACAGCATCAGGCCCGCCATGATGCAAAGCGCGGCAATCACGATGATGAGCTGGATGTCGCTGATGATTGCGCCAAATATCTGGTGCGCACGATTGGCGAAAAGCTGCGGAAAGGAATGATAGTCACGTCCCCAGATCATCATCGCCAGATTCTGCAGCACGATGGACACGCCGATCGCGGTGATCAAGGGTGCCAACCTTGGCGCATGACGCAATGGCCGGTAGGCGATGCGCTCTATGCCGTAACCCAACGCCATGCATCCTGCCATCGCGAGCATCAGGCTCAAAGGCAATGCCAGAAGAGGAGACAACCCAATGCCAATCAACGCTGTCAAAGCCGACAGGGAAATCATCGCACCCATCATCACCACTTCGCCATGCGCGAAATTGATCAGGCCGAGTATGCCGTACACCATGGTGTAGCCCAACGCCACCAGCGCGTACACGCTGCCCTGGACCAGGCCGTTGATGATCTGCTGTAAGAATATTTCCATGTATCAGGGACAGCTCAATTGGGTCCTGCAAGAAGTTTCAAGGAGGCTGTCCTCTCAACGCAGGCATCAGACATCACTGCGCGCCTACAGTTTCAAGCGCCTGCCATTGTTCCTGCTGAACCTGGTACAAAGTGACCGCGCCCCCTTTCAGGTCGCCTTTGTCATCGAACTGTATTTTTGCCGTGATGCCATCATGAGAAATATTGGCGAGCGCCGGCAGGTATTTCGCGGGGTCGGCTGAATCCGCCTTCTGCATCGCAGCGATCATCACGTTCACGGCGTCGTAACAATAGGGCGCATAAAGCTGGATGGGCTGGTTGAACTTTGCCTCATAGCGCCGTGAAAAATCCTTGCCTCCCGGCATTTTTTCCAGCGGCACGCCGGGCAGTGATGCATATACACCTTGTGCAGAGTCGCCCGCCAGCTTGATGAATTCCGGCGTGCGGCCGCCATCGCCCATCATGAATTTGACGTTCAATGCCAGCGCCTTGATCTGTCTTGCCATCGGCCCGCCCTGCGCATCCATCCCGCCGTAGAACAGAAGCTCAGGTTGTTTCGCCTTCACCGCGGTCAGCACGGCCGTGAAATCCACCGACTTGTCGCTTGTGTATTCATGCGCGACGATTTGGGCGCCCGCCGCCGTTGCAGCCTTGATGAATTCGTCTGCCAGCCCCTGACCGTAGGCCGTGCGGTCGTCTATCACCGCTATTTTTTTTGCGCCTAAATTTTTCACCGCATACATGCCCAGCGCCTGCCCCTGCTGCGCGTCGTTCGCCATCACGCGAAACGCGGTCTTGAATCCCTGATGGGTATAGGCTACCGCGGTTGCGGAAGGCGAAATCTGGGGAATGCCGTTGTCGCTGTAAATCTTTGCAGCGGGTATCGTGGTGCCGGAATTGAGGTGGCCTATCACGCCGCTGACATTATCGTCCACCAGCTTCTGCGCGACGATGGTCGCCGTCTTGGGGTCGGCCTGGTCGTCTTCGCTGACGAGCTCAAAGTGCACCTTTTTGCCGCCGATCACGATGCCCTTTGCGTTCGCGTCTTCTATCGCCATGCGCGTGCCGTTCTCGTTGTCCTTGCCCAGATGCGCCTGAGGCCCGGTCAGAGGCGCTGCAGCACCGATGCGCACTGTCAAAAGATTGGATGCATGATCCGTGGCAGATTTTCCGCAGGCAGCAAGCAGCAGGGTTGCAAACAATAACGAACCGACAAAACGCAATGACATTTCAGATTCCCAGTGAGCTAACGCATGGATTATGCGGAGCAGCCGCAGCTCCTGTCAATTTTGGAAGATTGAAAACCAGCGGCTGAGCGCAAAGGGTTCGTTACTTCGCCAGCCCCAGAACAAATTCGACCAGCTGCCTGATTTCGTCCTGGTTGGTCTCATTGGGATCGTTCGCGATCATGGGCGTAGTGCCCCAGTTTCCGTGTCCTCCGTGCGACACCTTGTACATCAGTCCTTCCACCAGAGGATATTCCTTGGCATCGGGTGCGGCAGAACCATTGTTGGAATACTTGTATGTCTTCGCACCCTTGTATCTTTTTGAAACTTCCATCCAGGCCGGCCCCACGACCTTGTGATCGATCGCATGGCAAACCACGCAGTTGTTTTTCTTTGCCAGAGGAGGCATTTCCTGCGCCACTGCAACACCTGCGATCATCAAAACTGCTGCTGCGATACCCACGACGATAGATTTCATATTTTCTCTCCTGTAATCAACAAGTCTGATGAAAGCGCAAGGCATTCTAAATGACTGGGACCGTTTTGCCTACCCGGCCGCAAGGCTTAAAGCGAGACCGCGCGATATTCGACGATCAGCGTATGGCGCGTGCCTGCTGCAACCTTGACCTGATTGTCGAGTGCATTGGCAGACTCCACGCAGAGCATTTCGCGCCAGCCGTCGGGCTGACCCAGATCGCCCATCTTGTTTGCCTTCTCGACCCAAGGCGTCCACACCACGGTGGAAAGACTGCCGGACTTGGCAACATGGATGCGGCGCTTCAGCATTTCGTCGTGGATCACGCATTCGGCGGCGGTGTTGATATACACGCGGTCGGTCTCGCCCGAGAATCCGATCGCACCCTGTTGTCTCTTCAAACTGGAGCCACCCACCTTGTCCCAGTATTCGCATCCTTCAAGACCGCTCACGCTGACAGTGCCGATGTCGCCGATCTGAAAATAGGTGTGCAGCGCCTCGCCGATCACGAAATCATTGTCGCCGGTATTCTCGGTAGTCAATTCCATGCGCAACGTCTCGCCCACGATCACGGTCAGATCCACATTGCACTCGTGCGGCCACTGCTCGCGCGTCTTGTCAGAGGCCACAAGGCGCAGGGAAAGCCTGGTCGCTCCACAAGGCTCGATGCCCGATTCAACCACGCGCCAGGGTACGGTGCGCGCATAACCGTGGCCCGGGAATGCGGATTCGACGGGATGCGCGCCGAACCAAGGCCAGCATACCGGTGCTCCTCCGCGTATCGATTTTCCCGCCGCAAGCTTCGCATCCTTCGACAGCCACACCACAGGCGTTTTCTGATTCCTGGGCTGCCAGGTCATCAGATGCGCGCCCTGCAGGCAAAGCGATGCAGAACCCTGGTCATTGTCTATCTTGGCCACGACAAGACCGCTCGCATCCTCGATAAAGCCAAGATGCCCCTTGATGCCAAACTGCGTATTCAATGATGTAGTCATGACGATTTCCTATTTGTTAATTTTCAATTTGAGACACATCTCTCACAGCGCCCCTGTCCGCGCTTGTGGTCATCGCGGCATAGGCCCTCAAGGCTACCGACACCTGCCTGTCGCGATCGATGGGCTTCCAGGCCATCTTACCCTTTGCTTCCATCTCGGTGCGGCGACGCGCAAGCTCCGCATCGGTTACCGCAAGAACGATGCTGCGATTCGGAATGTCGATTTCTATCGTGTCGCCCTCATGCACCAGCGCGATCGCGCCGCCGCTTGCCGCCTCCGGCGAGACATGACCGATGGAAAGGCCGGAGGTGCCGCCCGAGAAACGCCCGTCGGTGAGCAGTGCGCATGCCTTGCCCAGCCCCTTCGATTTCAGATAGGAAGTCGGATACAGCATCTCCTGCATGCCAGGCCCTCCCCTGGGCCCCTCATAGCGGATCACCACTACGT
>JAJXWG010000144.1 GCA_021781695.1 Pseudomonadota bacterium | reverse complement strand
CACCTTGTGCATCATAGAAGCCATGAAGCTGCTCAATGAAATAGACGCGGATCACAGCGGCGTCATCAAGGCCATACTCGTTGAAAACGGCCAACCGGTTGAGTTCGGCCAACCTCTGTTCGTCATAGGATAAAGCGATGTTCGAGAAGATACTGATCGCCAACCGCAAAGACCAGCCGCCCACAGGCGGCGCAGCGGCTAAGCCAAATAGCATCGCGGCTAAACTATTTCTCCGCGGAGACTGAATATGTTTGAAAAGATACTGATCGCCAACCGCGGAGAAATAGCGTTGCGCATCCAGCGTGCCTGTCGAGAGATGGGCATTAAGACCGTCGTCGTGCACTCGGAAGCTGATGCTGATGCCAAATATGTAAAGCTGGCTGACGAGTCGGTTTGCATCGGCCCCGCACCTTCCAGCTTGAGCTACCTGAACATACCGGCCATCATCAGCGCAGCGGAAGTCACCGATGCCCAAGCTATTCATCCTGGTTACGGATTTCTCTCCGAGAACGCCGATTTTTCCGAACGCGTGGAAAAATGCGGTTTCGTGTTCATCGGCCCGCGCGCCGAAACGATACGACTGATGGGCGACAAGGTGAGCGCCAAAATTGCGATGAGGAAGGCGGGTGTGCCCTGCGTTCCCGGCGTGGAAGGCGCATTGCCCGACAATCCTGCTGAAATCATCAAGATTGCGCGCAGCATAGGCTATCCTGTCATCATCAAGGCGTCCGGAGGCGGGGGCGGTCGCGGCATGCGCGTCGTGCATACAGAGGCAGCACTGCTGGGCGCAGTCACCATGACCAAGTCCGAAGCGCAGGCCGCCTTCAACAACCCCATGGTATATATGGAGAAGTATCTGGAAAACCCGAGACACATCGAGTTTCAGGTATTGGCCGACCAGCATGGCAACGCCGTCTACCTGGGCGAGCGCGATTGCTCTATGCAACGCCGCAACCAGAAGATCATCGAAGAAGCGCCAGCCCCGCTGCTCAATACGCGCCTGCGCAACAAGATAGGCGAACGCTGCGCGGAAGCATGCCGCAAGATCGGCTATCGCGGCGCCGGCACCTTCGAGTTTCTCTATGAAAATAACGAATTTTTCTTCATCGAAATGAATACCCGCGTTCAGGTTGAACATCCCGTGACGGAAATGATCACGGGAATTGATATCGTCCGCCAGCAAATCCTCATCGCGGCAGGCGAGAAACTCGCGTTCCGCCAGCGCGACGTCCAGCTAAAGGGACACGCCATCGAATGCCGCATCAATGCCGAGCACCCCTATAAATTCACGCCTTCCCCTGGGCGCATCACATCTTGGCACGCGCCAGGCGGTCCAGGCATCCGGGTCGATTCCCATGCCTACAACAATTATTACGTCCCCCAGCATTACGACTCGATGGTAGGTAAAGTCATTGCCTACGGCGACAACCGCGAACAGGCGATGGCCAGAATGCGCACCGCGCTATCAGAAATGGCCGTAGAAGGCATAGAAACCAACATCGCCCTGCATCGCGAGCTTTTGCTCGATGCAGCTTTCATGGGTGGCGGCACGAGCATACATTATCTCGAAGAACGCCTGGCCAAACGCAACAAGGACAAGTAATGACATGGCTGACGCTCATCGTTGATACGGATGCTCAACATGCTGAAGTCCTGAGCGATGCGCTGCTGGAGCGGGGCGCGCTGTCCGTTGATTTGCTCGACGCCGACGCAGACACACCCGATGAACAAGCCATATTCGGCGAACCGGGTGAACCCCCACCCGGCGTCTGGCAACACAATCGCGTCAGCGCGCTGTTTGATGCCAATGCAGATGTAACGCGCATTCTGATGGGTGCGGCCAGCGATATCGGACTTGCTCCCGTACCTTTGCACCGGATCGAAACGCTGGATGACAACGACTGGGTGCGCCTGACCCAATCGCAATTTGAACCGATCAGGATCTCCGACAGATTGTGGATCGTGCCATCCTGGCATACGCCCTCATCTCCTCAGGCAATCAACATCATTCTCGATCCGGGACTTGCATTCGGAACCGGCAGCCATCCCACGACGCGCTTGTGCCTGCGCTGGCTGGACAATCACCTGCAAAAAGGCGTATCGGTGCTCGATTATGGCTGCGGCTCCGGTATCCTTGCGATCGCAGCGTTGAAGCTCGGCGCAGCACAAGCGGTCGGCGTGGATGTGGATGCTCAGGCTGTTTCCGCAAGTTTTGCCAATGCGATTGCCAACCACGTTGAAAACGCATCATTCCATCTGCCTGACGCAATTCCTAAAGCAAGCACCGGAGAATATTTGACCGGGCACATGTACGATCTGGTCATCGCCAACATTCTGACCAATCCCCTGCGTCTACTGGCACCTTTGCTGGCAGATGCCGCAAAGCCAGGCGGACAAATCGTGCTATCCGGCATACTCGAAGCGCAGGCACAGGATATCATCAGCATCTATCAACAGTGGTTTGACTTTGATGCGCCCGTTTTTGAAGAAGGCTGGTCATGCCTTTGCGGGCGCAAACGCTAAAGTTTCGATGAACGGCACAACACTATGCCCACATTGCAGCACGCGCTTCAACATCTCTGAAGCACAGCTCACCGCGCATCACGGCATGGTGCGCTGCGGTCATTGCATGCAGGCTTTTGACGCGCGCCCTGGTTTCATTTCCGACTTGCCTAGCCCGCAGCTCGCTTTGCCTATCGACGAACCGCCCGACAAGACCGACAGCCCTCCCTACTTTGAATCCGGCACAGTAGACGAACACCAAACCATACCCGACACCGTCGAATCCGCCAGCCTGCCTGAAACCTTGCAGCCCGCTGTTGAAGCAGCTGAAGCAGAAGATAAGCTCGATTTCAGCGTTCAAGCCCCCCCCTTAATGCAATCCGCCGAACCGGACCTGCATGATGTGCATTATGTCGAGCAACTGACACTGGCCGAACAGGCAAGCGCAGAAGAAGATGTAGTCGAGCCATTCGTCAAACCGCGCACCTGGCCATGGGCTGTTGGCGCTATCATTGCAACTCTGCTGCTGATTGCGCAATCGGCCTACTTTTTGCGCGTCGATTTTGCCGCTCGCATCCCTGCGGTAAAACCCGCGCTGCTAGCTTACTGCCAGTTGTTAGGCTGCAGCGTGCCATATCCCCAGAAATCAGCGCTGATCAGCATAGAGTCTTCCAGCCTTGACGCTGACCCCGCCCATGAAAATCAAATCACCCTCAATGCTTTGCTGCGCAATCACGCAAGCTTCAATCAGGCCTTTCCCAGCCTGTCGCTTACGCTCAACGACAACCAGGACAAGCCGCTTGCTCGCCGCTTATTTACGCCTGCAGAATATTTGCCTGCTGAAGAGAATGAAAAAACCGGCTTCCGCGGCAACCATGAAATCAGCATCAAACTTCCTCTTTATACGGGTGAGCTTAGACCCGAAGGTTATCAGCTGGAGTTTTTTTACGGCCTCAAATCGGCCCCGCCTGCCAAAACCCATACATGATCACAAAACGGCCGATGCCAGGCGCACCTGAGGGAAAGAAAGAAATGAATCGAATTGCTTGCGCTTTGCTGTCACTGCTTTTTTTAACCCATGCGGCATATGCAGGAGAAGCCGACATCAGCGCTGCGATGAAGAAAAAATTTCCCTATGCAAAACTCATCAGCGTCAGCAAGACGCCTTATATGGGTCTGTATGAGGTGGTTTTTGACAACCAGCTGGTCTATACCGACGAAAAAATGACCTATCTATTTTCGGGCAACATCGTCGACATGCATACCATGAAGAACCTGACCAAAGCCAGGGAGAAGCAGCTCTACCCTTCTGTTTTTACTAAACTGCCGCTTGATCTTGCCCTTAAAATGGTCAAAGGGGATGGCAGCAGAAAGCTGGCTGTTTTCACCGATCCAAACTGCAGCTACTGCAAGAAGCTGGAAAAGGAAATGATTGGTCTCAAGGATGCAACCGTTTATTTCTTTATCTATCCAATCCTGCCAGGATCAGACGCGCTTGCCAAGACCCTCTGGTGCACCAAAGACAGGCTGAAAACATGGGAAAACCACATGCTCAATGGCATAGATCCCGCGTCAGGAGAAACATGCGATACCAGTGCCTTTGCCAAGGTTGCAAAGCTTGCCAGCCAATTGCACGTCAGCGCAACGCCCACGATTCTTTTCGAGGATGGCACGCTGCAAGCAGGCACATTGCCGCTGGATCAGCTCGAAAGCCAACTCACCGCTTCTGCTGCCGCAAAATGACATCAAAAAACAGCGCACAAACCCTGCCTCATGCGCGCAAGTCACTGTATATAAGTAATAATTAATATTCTAAAGTCTCTTTTATTTCTGGCAATATCTTTCGCCAGATGGAATAATATTCATATCTTATGCGTCTTAACAACAGAGCTTGGGCAACCGTCAGGTTGACGGCAGGCTCATTTATTTTGAAATAGTCGGTAAAATCAACGGCATCGTTCACAAGGAGGGCAGTAAATCGATCACATATAGAACTGACGCGTTTAAAAGTTTTTTGATGCAGTGCAAATTCTATAATTAAGAATAAAAATCACAATCAATTTAGGGGGAAGCGTATGAAGAAATTTGCAAAACTCGCACTGTGTGCGTCCATAGGATTGTGCACGGCGCCCATAGCCAATGCCGCGAACTGGTTTGACATTCAAACAATCTCCTTGCCTGAATGGGGCAGTGGAAAACTGATCGGATTCGTTCAACCGCTCTATACCGACTATTCTGCCAACAGTGTGACATCCGGGCCGGTCCATGATCAGACGGCCAAATTCAATCTGGTTCAACCCACTTCCAATCAGACTTCGGATCTTTTCGTGCAACGCGCCAGGTTGTTTGTGCGAGGCAGTATCAATCCGGACATTTCCTACTATGTCGGCACGGAAATGGGACAAAACGGTTACGATTATTCGTTCGGCAGCTATTCTCCAAGACTGATCGATGCGAACGTGGTGTTCAGCAACTATATTCCCGGCA
>JAJXWG010000143.1 GCA_021781695.1 Pseudomonadota bacterium | reverse complement strand
CAAGGCTGACCTGCACAATCCGGAATTTTTTGTGTTATCGGCCGCGGATCAAGCGCTGTTCAAGAAAATTCAGGATGCTTTATAAGCCGGCTTTTCAAGGCCGGAGGGCTGATGTCTATGCGTGCAAGTTCAGCATGACAGGCGGGATGGGCGCTATGGATGTGATTTCGCTGTAACCCGGTGTTTTTGGCGCTGTCCCCTTGTCATGCGGCTTTCCCATGTCGAAAGATCCATCAGTCATGCGGTACGAGGCCATGGCTGCCGCGACGGCAGGGTCGGCTGAATTGACCGTGGTTGAAACGGGATTTGCTACATTGCCTGGCAGTGTCGTGGCGGCAGTCGCAGCAGTCGGTACAACAGTCGTTGCAGTAGGTGTAGAAGTAGTCGCGGTCGGCGCAGCAGTGGTCACAGTCGTTGCAGTGGCAGTAGCCGTGGTCACAGTCGGCGCAGCAGCAGTCACAGTCGTGGTGGCTTGAGCTGGGATGCTGGCAGGGCTGGTTGCAGCCGGCAGAGGCATTTGCGACAGGCTGTTGAGCTGGGCGGCAAGCGTTGTGAATTGGGCCGCAAGCTGCCCTATCGACAGTGTTGCCTGTGCCAGCTGGGAGACTGTTCCTGCCGGATTGGCGGTAAATGCGGCCTGCAGCGCATTGTAGTCCACGGTGATCTGGCCTGTCGCCATGGAAAAGCCTGTGGCGGAAAGGCTGAAGGCGTTTGTGCCCGCATTCAGCGCTTGCATGAACGAACTGTTCAGAGCGCCGCCAGTTGTGCTTTGCAGGCTGTCGCTTTGCAGGAAATTGTTGAATGCGTCCACGAAGTATTGGGTCGCGACTGCAACCGTTGCAAAGTCAGGCGGGCTTGTTGCTGAGACGGCATCGAACAAGGTGGAGGCCGAGAGCAGTTTTCCTGCAGCAGAAATGTTCACTGTGTCGGTGCCTGAAGGTGTTGCGGGCGGGAAGACAGCATGCTGCGCACCGATGGCGGAAACGGTGTCAAGGTTTGATGGCGCTGTGACGGATGAGATGTCCATGATGATGCGCACAAAGTTGGCTGAACGGTGAAAACCCTATCCCTGTTTTTTTGTTTTGTCAAGTGTGCGGCGGATTTTACACCAGCCAGCGACCATCCCGGTAGATCAGCTCATCGTCCAGAAAAACAGGCCCTGCTGCGGCAAACACATCGACATGATATTTGGCGGCCGATTTCCTGATGTTGGGTTTGTTGTAGCTGCCATGCTTTGCGCCAAGGGATAAATGCACGCCGCACATGCGCTCGAACGTGCCGATGTCGCTCACCGTCCTGCCCTGTGTATAGGATCGGTTCAAGCCAAACCCAAGTTCGCGCAGCCAGATTTCACCTTCATGTTCGCGTATGCTGGCAAGCACGCGGTCGAATTCAGGCGTGGAATGAAGCGCGTCGGTGACGCGACCTTTGCAGACTACCAGCGTGATGGGTTGGGCAGGTTTGTTGACCGTGAAACTGGTGTCGCCGAAAACTGGAATGCGTACGCGGCCATTGACTGCTTCCAGATCTTTGGATTCGGTGAACACTTCGCCGATGGGGAACTGACCCCCGACATTGTGCATCTTGCTGTAGTCGCCTACATTGAGCCTGGCGGGCTCAAAGCCTGCTGAAAAGACCAGTTGTTCGCCGCCGCTGTCGATGATGCCGCTGTCAGCGGCATCGATGCGTGCTTTCAGCGCATTGCCTGTGCCGCGGTAGTAAACGGGGTCGTAGGCCAGCGACTCGATGTAGATCAGCGCCTCAATTCCCGGCATGCGTGACAGGTGAGGGTGTTCAATCACCTTGAGCCCGCGCTTGAAAAGCTCGACGCGCAGGCGGAATGCATCCAGGCGAAAGCTGGTGGACTGGATCAGTACAACCAGATCGCCGGGAGACAGCTTTTCAAATGCCGCGAGCACCGTATCGGCAGATACACCGTCAAAATCGATGAAGGTTGCATCCGGCAGGCAGCGCCGGTAAGCCTGGGTCAATGCCAGCGAAAGTTCGCATTGACCATCCCAGACCACGACAGCGGATTGGGTGTGCTGGATGGCGATCGTGAGGATATCACGCAGATTTTTTTCGGCTTCATCTATGGCAGTGGCAGGCAGGGTCGTCATCTGGATTGAATTCCGATTTAATCAGCGATCAGTTGCCGCTGACGCGAAACCATCCGGCGATGCTGCGCCGGATGCGTTGAGAGATGAGCACCTCATGCGGAAAAGACTCGCTCAGGAAAATGGCCATGGTGCCAAACTTCGGACTGACGGTTTTCAGTGCGGCTCCTGCCAGATCATACAGGATAAGCTCCCCGCCATCGTCTGTCTGCCAGTCTTCATTCAGGTAGAGCACGCTTGAAAGCACGCGGTTTTTCTTGCCGGAAAGCACATCGGAATGTTTTGCATAACCGGTGCCTTTCCGATAGATCGCATAGTGGCATTCGTAATCGAACAGCCCAAGGAATAATTTTTCATTGAGTCCAAGCCTGAGCTTTTCCATCAACGCAAGGTAGGCTGCATCCGTGCTGTGGGTGTCGGTAAGCCACGAGATGACATCGCCCCGTATCGAAGCGATCTGCTTCTTGTCAGCACCCCTGCCGATATGAGCTGCCTGAAATCTTGAACAGCCATCATCCTTGCAGCGCGCCAGCAACTGGTTGAGCAGGGTGTCTTCAAGCGGACTTTCCAGAACAATATAGCCGCTATGAGCAAGCTGATCGGCAATTTCCTGTATGTTCATCTCGGGTGATTTGCAGTTGATCTGTCTTTGGAGCAGAATGCAGAAAGGGTGGATTCTACCTGTTTTGTAGCCGGTTGTGAGCGTCGGCGCACAGGCGTAGAATTCAGTGTGAATCGGGTTGCAGCATGTTTGCAGGGGGTGCGATGAAGAAAAAATCTTTACCTCTGGCTCGCGTCTATCGGTTGCTGGAGCCGGGTCCCGTTGTGCTGGTTTCAACTCTGGGTGCGCGGCGTGCAAATATCATGACGATGTCGTGGCATACGATGATGGAGTTTGAGCCACCCCTGATCGGTTGCGTGATCAGTGGCCGCAATTACTCGTTCGGCTTTCTGAATGAAACACGGGAATGCGCGATCAATATTCCGACAGTTGAACTGGCTGAAAAAGTTGTCGGCTGCGGGAACTGTTCCGGGCGCAGGGTGGACAAATTCAAGAAATTCGGGCTGACGCCTGTTGTTGCGTCCGTTGTTTCTGCACCGCTGATCGATGAGTGCTATGCCAGTCTTGAATGCAGGATTGCGGATGACTCAATGGTCGACAAGTATAATTTTTTTGTGCTTGAAGTGGTCAAGGCCTGGATAGATCCGGCCAAGAAAATTCATCAGACCATGCATCATCAGGGTATGGGCAAGTTTATGGTGGCGGGGGAGACGATATCCCTGCCTTCAAAAATGAAGTAGCGCACTTGAACAAGTGTAAACTGTCACGCGCGTATCAATTTTGAAATCTAACAAGGGATCTATCATGAAAAAAATACTTGTAGTCGTTCTGCTCTTTGCGTTTTCTGCCGCTTCTTCATTTGCCGCTGATGCCACAAGTGCGCCAGTAAAAAAATCTGCCAGGAAGACTGTCGATCAGTGCGATGACCATGCCGTATACCACGGAATGAGGGATGGTTATGGCATGATGGGCAGCCATGGCATGATGATGGGTGTCGGCATATACAGCATGCTGAGTCTCAGTGCAGATCAGCAGGCGAAGATCAGCAAGCTCTCCGATGAACTCAATCATGACAACTGGGCAAAGCAGGGCCTGATCAATGACGAATCGGCAAAGCTGCGCGATCTGTATGAGGCGGACAAGCGTGATCCGGCAGCGATAGGCGAGGAATACAAGAAGATATTCGATCTGAAGCGCCAGATGATAGAGGCGTATCTCACGGCACAGAACCAGATCGACGCTGTCCTGACGCCCGAACAGCGCGCGCAGATGAAGGATATGCAAAGGAATCACATGTACATGCATTCCAGGCCATAGTATCTATGCTGGGATAATTTTGCAATCTGGTGGGGAAGGATCATGTTTGGGCGCTTGCTGTTCCTGTTGCTTTTATTGTTTTCAGCAAGCGTGCCGGCTGAAGGCATGGTCTCACCGGATGCAATCGTCAAGCAGATGGTGGACGATGTCTTGACGCCGATCAGGCGTGATCAGGACATGACGCACGATCCGCAGAAAATGGACGCGCTTGTCGATGCGAGCGTCTTTCCCCGTCTTGATTTCGTGCGCCTGAGCCAGCTTACGGTCGGCAGGAAATACTGGGAATCGGCCTCTCCGGAGGCAAGGGCGCAACTGGTCAGTGAATATCATACCTTTCTGCTCCACGTTTTCTCCGACGTGATCGCACAGTACACAGACCAGACGATCCTGTATCTTCCATTCAGGAAACAGCCTGATGCGAACGATGTCGAAGTCAAGACCGTCGTCATGGACCCCCGCGACGAATCAACTGAGCTCGATTACAGACTGGAAAAAATGGATGCCGGCTGGCTGATCTTCGATGTGGAAATCGATAACATGAGCGTGATCAGAATCTACCATTCGAATTTCAGCGCTGCCCTCTCGCATGGTGGCGTAAGCAATCTTGTCAGGGTGCTGCATGAGAAAAACCTGAAAGTGGCTGCGTCCAGGCACAGTTGACAGTCTGCAGACAAGGTTCAGATGCCTATCAGCTGCAAAAGGCGAGCGTTGGATACGGACAGCTTGTCGTTCAAGGAGCGCAGAAATGCTCGATCCATGCGGATGCCGACATCTTTCGAAAAAGCCTCCAGCCTTTCTTTGGAAATTTCAAGCGCAATGACCTCGCCCTGGGCTGCCACACTCGCTCCCCTGATCGGACTGCCGTTGTACAGGCAGGCATTCTCACCGACGCAGTCACCGGCCTGTATGAGATTGAGCATGCGGTTCTGTTTGGTAACGACCACGCTGCCTTTGAGCAGGATGTAAAAGGAAAAGCCGTGTTCACCATCGCGGATGAGCTGTTCGCTGTGGCTGAAGGAACGAGGCTGCGAGGCGCGCAGCACTTCCCATATTTCCACGGTCAGGA
>JAJXWG010000142.1 GCA_021781695.1 Pseudomonadota bacterium | reverse complement strand
TTTCGGTTCAAACAGCCGATGGCGAAAAGATCATCAGCTTCGATCACGCGATCATAGCTGCAGGCTCGAGTGTGGCGCGCATCCCGGGCTTTCCCTATGAAGATGCGCGCATCATCGATTCAACAGGTGCGCTGGAGTTAAAAAATATTCCCAAACGACTGCTGATCATAGGCGGCGGCATCATCGGCCTTGAAATGGCAACCGTGTATGACGCGCTGGGCAGCAAGATTTCCGTGGTCGAACTGATGGACCAGCTGATTCCGGGTGCAGACAAGGACATGGTCAAGCCTTTGCACACAAGAATCGCAAAAAGATATGAAGCGATTTACCTGAAAACCAAGGTCACAAAAATCGAGTCGCTGCCGGAAGGTTTGAAAGTTACCTTCGAGGGGGAAGGCGCACCTGAACCGCAGCTCTACGACAAAGTTCTGATGGCCGTGGGCCGCCGCCCGAACGGACGCGAGATCAATGCACAAGCGGCAGGGCTGATTGTCAACGAACGCGGTTTCATTCCCGTGGACAAGCAGCAGCGCACCAACGTGCCCAACATCTATGCGATAGGCGACATCGTGGGCGACCCGATGTTAGCTCATAAGGCGGTGCACGAAGGCAAGGTTGCCGCCGAGAACATCGCCGGACACAAGGCCTACTTCGAGCCTCTGACTATACCTTCTGTCGCCTACACCGATCCTGAAATCGCCTGGATGGGTCTCACTGAGACACAGGCCAAGGCGCAGGGTATCGCGTTTGAGAAAGGGTCTTTCCCCTGGGCGGCATCGGGTCGCGCGCTGTCTGTCGGGCGCGAGGAAGGTGCAACCAAGGTCCTGCTCGATCCCAAGACACGGCGTATACTGGGTGCTGGCATCGTAGGTGTGAATGCGGGAGAGCTGATCGCAGAAGCGGTGTTGGCACTTGAGATGGGCGCCGACATGGAAGACATCGGCCTCACCATCCACCCTCACCCGACACTTTCTGAAACGATCTGCTTTGCTGCCGAAATGGCCGAAGGCACGATCACCGATCTTTTACCACCGCGCAAAAAATAGGAGGCTCACATGAAACGGTTTATGTTCGTCACGTTCGCTCTGCTTGCAACATCCGCTTACGCCTTCGATCTGGGCGATCTCAAGAAGGAATTGGGCACGCTAAACCAGTCACAAAGCGCAGCGCCCACAGCCAGCCCATCGGCACTTGCCAATTTCAGCAACGCCGATCAGGTAGGCGGATTGAAACAGGCGCTGACGCAGGGGGCCGAAACTGCAGTGGCTAGCCTCTCGAAGGAAAACGGTTTTCTCGGCAACGACAAGGTGCGCATCCCGCTGCCCGGCAGCCTGCAAAAGGCAGGCGACCTGATGCATACGCTGGGCATGGGAAAATATTCGGATGACCTTGTCACCTCAATGAACCGCGCGGCTGAAGCCGCCGTACCTGAAGCGAAAACGCTGCTGGTTGCTGCGGTGAAGAACATGAGCGTATCGGACGCAAAAGGCATACTGATGGGCGGCAACGATGCGGCCACGCAATACTTTCGCAAGAACACCGAGACTGCTCTATCGGAAAAATTCAAGCCCATCGTCGCCACTTCGATGCAGAAAGTGAAGCTCGCCGAAAAATACGACCAGTTCGCGGGCAAAGGCGCACAGATGGGGCTTGTGGATCAGAAGGATGCCAATCTTGACGATTACATCACGCGCAAAGCGATGGACGGGCTGTTCCTGATGATGGCAGAACAGGAGAAGGCCATACGCGCGAACCCGATGCAGGCAGCCGGTTCGCTTGCAAAAAAAGTTTTCTCGGCGATCAGGTAGCAACAAGCCTATGTCCACGAAGGACACGAACAAACGCGAACAAATCAAGATCTCAGCATTTTCTTTTACGACGCAATGATATGAGTCTAGTTATGCTTTGAGAATTGTTGCGCGAATTCAATTTCGTTCGTGTCTTTCGTGAATAAACTGATTTTCACATGACAGAAACCGCAAGCCTGTATTCGTTGTTCGCCAGCAGCTTTCTCGCTGCCACCCTGCTGCCCGGCGGTTCGGAAGCAGTGCTGTTTGCCGTGCTCAGGAAATATCCAGATGCGCTGTGGACTTCGTTAGGCCTTGCAACCCTGGGCAACACGCTGGGCGGCATGGCAAGCTTCGGCATGGGCTGGCTGCTGCCGCAAAGACATCTAGAGCATGTGGACAAGGTGCGCCGCTATGGCACACCCGCGCTGCTTTTCGCATGGGCGCCCCTGGTCGGCGATGCGCTGTGCCTGGCAGCAGGCTGGCTGCGCATGAACATATGGCGAGCAGCGCTCTTCATGGCGATAGGGAAATTCGCGAGGTACTCCCTGATCGCAATAACCATGCACTATCTTTGATAGCGCCTGACCCGATTTGAACTTTCATGAATCTCCTCTGTCCGAGTCACCGTCGTCTTTTGTATAGAGGAATAAAAATGAAGAAACACCATCTTGCTGCAATCACTACGCTATCGCTTGTCGTCGCAATGCCTGCGTTCGCAGGCCCGAACTGGGATGTCATCCGCGCTAGCGAACAACACGCATCGCAAGAGCATGACAGCCAGATCATCCTGCCGCTGGACCACGGACCGCGAGCCCTCTCGACCCCATGGATAAATAAACAGGAAAAATTTGAAATGGTCTCTCGCGAGCAGAAGGCTCAGTCTGTCAGAGTTGCTGCGCACGCAGCAAAGCATACAAAAACCAGAACCCAATAGGTCCTTGCATCAGCGCTTCATCGCGCCTGATGCGCCTTCAGCATCTCCAATCCCCATGCCACCCCGAACCCCGTCACCTCGGTCGCGATGCCGCCCAGACCTTCCTCGCAGCGGCTGGCCGACAGATCGACGTGCAGCCACGGCGTGTCTTTCTCCACAAAGCGGTTCAGGAAACGCATGGCCAGAATGTGGTCTGCCCCGCCTTGCAGCGTGCATTGCTTGATGTCGGCAAACTTTGATTCCAGTTCAGCCTCGTAATCCTCGTCCATCGGGAAAGCGCACAGCCTCTCGCCCGACTTGCGACCCACATTCACCGCGAGCGCAAGCAGGTCGTCGCGGTTTCCGAGCACGCCCGAATAGCGGCTTCCCAGCGCTTCTTCCATGCTGCCCGTGAGCGTTGCGAAGTCCATCATCATGTCCGGCTTTTTGCGCGAAGCAAGCGTCAGCGTATCGGCCAGCACCATGCGGCCTTCGGCATCGGTGTGCATCACTTCGATCGTCGTACCGTTCAGCGCCCTGACGATATCGTTCTGTTTGTATGCCTTCGGACTGATGTGGTTCTGCGCGATGGCAAGCCAGCAGTCTATGTTTACCTGCAACTTCTGCAACGATGCGGCAAGCAGTATTCCGAGCGCGACAGCCGATCCGTTCATGTCTTCGTGCATGTTGTGCATGTAGCGGGCTGGCTTCAGGTTGTGCCCGCCCGTGTCGAAACAGATGCCCTTGCCAACCAGCGCTACAGTCCCTTTTGCCTTCGGATGTTTATAGGTCAGGTGCACGATGGCGGCATCCTCCGTCTCGCTGCCCTGCGCCACCGCAACGAATGCGCCGGCACCCATCTTGCGCAGCGCCTTCATGTCGAATTCGTCATATTGCCATCCATGCGCCTTGGCCAGCTTCTGTATGCGCTTGCGATAAAGCGCCGGCGTAAGTTCGTTGGGCGGCAATACGGTAAGCGACCTGCACAGAAAATTGCCCTCCGCCACTGCCCGTATCGCATCGAAACTTTCATTGAAACCGTAGATAGCAATTTTCTCCAGCGGCCGGCTTTCATCATCCTTCTTCTTGTGCACAGGCAAAATCGCGCCGTTTGCCCAGGCCACAAATGCGGCCAGCTCGGCAGCCCTCCGCCTTTGCGCATCGTCGCCGAATACCGCGACCGAAATCCCGGCAGGATGCTCGTCCAGCAACAGCTGCATGGCCTTGCGCAACAGCACCTGGCTTGCAAACGTATCTTTGCCGTAATCCAGCATCGCCCATGCGATCAGGCTGCCATTTCCGGTGCTGGCCACGACAGGCGTTTTTGCCAGTTCGGACACCTTCATGTTTCGCCTAGCGAGCACGGCGCGAAGCAGTGCGAGGTGCGGCAAGTCTTGGGGCAGAGTTTTACCCTTGGGGAATATCACCAGCAGATGGGATGCCTTCAGTTCCTTGGGCAGAATGGGAAATGCGGTAAGCTGTGCTAACATTGCGTCCTCATTTTAATTTATTTGTCATTTCGGGCCGGAGTCCAGCGATTCGAACCACTGGATTCCCGCTTTTTCGGAAATGACGATTCATGAAGTCGCGATTATACGACCTGCTATGCGCAATTATCTTAATTTCATGCAGCATGTACTGGAACACGGCACAAAGAAAACCGACCGAACCGGCACCGGCACGATCAGCGTTTTCGGTTACCAGATGCGTTTCGATCTGGCAGAGGGTTTTCCGCTGGTCACCACCAAGAAGTGCCACATGAAATCCATCATCCATGAGCTCCTGTGGTTTTTGCAGGGCGACACCAACATCGGCTACCTCAAAAATAACGGTGTGAAAATATGGGATGAATGGGCAGATGAAAACGGCGACCTGGGACCCGTCTACGGCAAACAGTGGCGCTCCTGGCAAGCTGTAGACGGCAGCACAATCGACCAGATCAGGAACGCGGTCGAACAGATCATAAACAATCCCGACTCGCGCCGCATCATCGTCTCTGCGTGGAATGTCGGCGAACTGGACAGGATGGCGCTCGCCCCCTGCCACGCATTCTTCCAGTTTTATGTCGCGGATGGCAAGCTGTCCTGTCAGCTCTATCAGCGCAGCGCCGATATCTTCCTGGGTGTGCCGTTCAACATTGCAAGCTATGCGCTCCTGACGATGATGATGGCTAAAGTTTGCGGCCTTGAAGCCGGTGACTTCGTGCACACCTTTGGCGACGCGCATTTATATCTCAACCATCTGGAACAGGCCAGACTGCAGCTCACGCGCGAACCGCATCCGCTGCCAACAATGAAGATCAATCCCGACGTCAAGGACATCTTCGGCTTCAAATACGAGGATTTCACGCTGGAAGGTTACGATCCGCATCCTGCAAT
>JAJXWG010000141.1 GCA_021781695.1 Pseudomonadota bacterium | reverse complement strand
GCGTATCCGTAAAACGAAAATCCACGAATTTGACATCGTGGTCCTTGACCATCTGCAACACATCTTTTGCCGACAACGACATAGCTCTCTCCCAAAAGTATCAATCAAAAATGAACCCGAAAATATCTTATGCAGAAAGCGTGCCAATCCGATCTGCATGTCAGATCACCATTGTGCCATAAGCCTGCGAAGTAACACAAAAATAAATCGCACCAAAATTGGGCGGACTATCTCAGGTTGCGCACCATTATTGTGCGTGATTGACGTGAACATGGATGGCGCGAAACAGAGGATCGCCCACCACCAGTTCATTGCATCGAGCTTGCAGCGCATCGACCCCTTCGGGCGGGAGTTTGTCTGCAGGCAGATAAAGCTCGACATCCACGCGTCCTTCCAGATAATGAAACACCACGCGATTGTTGAGCAAAAGATCGCCCAGCCGTTCTGCAAGAAGCGCTAGCAGGCGGGGGCGGCTGGGCAATTTGGCATGGCGTCCGGCCTGCATGTCGTCTTCCGGATCGATGTGCACCATGACATCTAGCACATGGTGCTGGTTGAGCACCGCATGGCGTGCCGACTCGGCTATGTGGTGGCCTTCTGAAACGCTGATTTTGGGATCGACCAGGATATGCGCATCAACTAGCGCATTGTCCGCCATCTTGCGGGTGCGCAATTCATGCAATCCCAACACGCCGTGCGTATTCAGCAAAGTTTGCCGTATCGCTTCCACTTCTTCAGCATCCAGCCCGGTATCGATGAGTTCTGACAAGGCTTCCAGCGCAAGCTTGCCGCCCATGTAGGCAATCATTATTCCGACCACTGCCGCCGCAACCAGATCAAGAAAGGTATAGCCCAGCAAATTGCCGACTATGCCTGCCACTACCACCAAGGAAGAGGCGGCGTCGGAACGCGCATGCCAGGCATTGGCCACCAGCATTTGCGAGCGCACCTTGAGGGCTACCGCCATCATGTAGCGAAACATGCCTTCCTTGGCGGCCAGCGCAAGAACTGCGATGACAAGACCCAGCGGGCTGATCGCCCGCAAGGCCCCCGGTTGTTGCAGGTGCATCGCAGCGGTAATCAGCAGCGCAATGCCCAGGCCGGCCAGGAAAACACCCAGGATCAGCGTCGCTGCGGTTTCTATTCTCGCGTGGCCGTAAGGATGGTTGTCATCCGCATCGCGGTTGCCATGGCGGTTGGCGTATAAAACCAGCACATCGGAGAGCAGGTCGGACAATGAATGCAGACCATCGGCCATCAAAGCCTGCGAATGCGCAAACAACCCTCCGACAACCTGGAACAGGGTCAACAAAAGATTGATGCCTATGCTGACCCAGGTACATTTTTGTGCAGCGGCATATCGTTCAGCTTGCAGCGGTTCAAATTTATCTTCTTGTTGCATGTGATTTTTCATTTCGATTGAGCTAGTATGCGGCTGTAGTGTGCAGCATAGCGCATGATACGCCAAGAACCAACATTAAACAGGAATTGCCATGGGTAAAATCACCGCCATTTTGCAGGCAGCGCAGCGGCGCGCCAGGGACATGAATCTTCCCTATGAGGGTGCGCTGTTGCCAGTCGAGGCTTACGAAATTATGCAATCTGCGCCAGGTGCAAAACTGGTGGATATTCGCAGCCGCGCTGAACTGGACTGGGTCGGCCGCATCCCGAATGCCGTGGAGATAGAGTGGATGACATATCCTGGCATGAAGTCCAACCCGGGTTTCATGGCGGCACTGGAACAGCAGGTGGATAAGGAGGCGCTGGTATTGTTCATCTGCCGTAGCGGTGCGCGATCGCATTCCGCGGCAGCTGCATCGACGCTTGCCGGTTACCGCGACAGTTACAATGTGCTCCAGGGCTTCGAAGGCGAGAAAAATACAGATGGGCATCGCAACAGCCATGAAGGTTGGCGCGTAGCCGGCCTGCCGTGGATACAGAGCTGACGTTCCGAATTTACCATGCGCGAGTCTAGAAGGATGCCAGTAATCCCGGATAAGGCGCGCAGGAATCAACGCGACCATGAGTGAACACAAGCAATTTTTTCCAAGACAAGTTGTTGAAACTGGGTGGAATAAGTGGGATTGGGCATTGCTGCCCATGGTTCTGGCGGTACTGGTTTTGCTGGCTTATGGAGGCGAGGAGATGGCGCGCCCCTACCAGCTTGGCCAGACCCTTGCACTTTCCCTTGATCCGGAAAATCTGCCGTATTATCTGCTGCGTACGACCTTGCGCATGTTCATCGCGCTTGGCGCATCGATTGCATTCAGTTGTATCTTTGCAGTGCTGGCTACCAAATACCGCGCAGCCGAAAAATTTCTGCTGCCCATGCTGGACATTCTTCAGTCGATTCCCATACTGGGTTTTCTGTCCATCACCGTCACCGCGTTCATCGCGTTGTTTCCAGGCAGTCTGCTGGGCGTAGAATGCGCGGCGATATTTGCCATATTCACTTCGCAGGCATGGAATATGGCATTCAGCGCATATCAGGGGTTCCGCACCGTTCCGACCGAGCTGAAGGAAGCGGCGAGCGTATTCAACCTCTCGTCATGGCAGCGTTTCTGGCGGCTTGAGTTGCCGTTTGCTACGCCTGGGCTCTTATGGAACATGATGATGTCGATGTCAGGCGGCTGGTTCTTCGTGGTCGCATCTGAGGCAATTTCAGTATCGAATCAGAATATCAAGCTGCCCGGCATAGGTTCGTATATTGCGCTGGCAATCGAGCAGCGCAATCTTCATGCGATCGCATGGGCTATTCTTGCGATGCTGGTTGGCGTGATTCTCTATGACCAGTTTTTTTTCAGGCCGCTGCTCGCCTGGGCAGACAAGTTTCGCTTTGAGGAGTCCGGCAGCGAAACGGCCCAGGAGTCGTGGCTCTTGAACTGGCTGCGCAAGACCGAACGCACCCAAGGTATTGCGCTGGCTGTCAGCGCCATGCTGGAACGCTCATTCGTGCTGTTCAGGTACAGTTACGACGGAACATCGATACGCGCAAGACCCCAGACAATGTCCGCAACGCCGGAACGCATCTGGGATGCGATTCTTGCTGCAATCGTTTTTTATGCATTGTGGACTCTCGTTCATTTCATTCATGCCGAGGTAAGCTGGAGCGAAGTTGGATTGGCTTTCATGATGGGTTTTTACACCATGGCCCGCGTGGTCGTGCTGATTTTTCTGGCGGCACTTGTATGGATTCCAACTGGCGTCTGGATAGGCATGAATCCGAGGATAGCCGGCCGTGCGCAGGCGATCATACAGTTTCTCGCTGCATTTCCTGCCAATCTGATGTTCCCCGTGGTGGTGTTTCTGCTCGTGCGTTACCATCTCAATCCGGATATCTGGCTGTCTCCGCTGATGATACTCGGCACGCAATGGTATATCCTGTTCAACGTGATCGCGGGCGCCTCTACTATCCCGACCGAATTGCGCTATGCCGCAAAAAATCTTGGCCTTTCCGGCATGCTGAAATGGCGGCGCTATCTGCTTCCCGCAATCTTTCCCAGTTTCGTCACGGGCGCGATCACCGCATCCGGTGGCTCATGGAATGCCAGCATTGTTGCCGAATATGTGACCTGGGGTAACACGACCTTGAAGGCGCATGGCATCGGCAGCTACATTGCGGAAATGACCGCCAGCGGGGACTTCCCCAGGATTGCACTGGGAATCGGCGTCATGTGCATATTTGTAATGGGATTCAATCATTTTATCTGGCGCAGGCTCTATCGCATGACCGAAAACCGTCTGCATTTTTAAGGATACGCATTCATGAGTTCACCCATCGTCGAGCTTAAATCGGTCGGAAAGTCTTTTCGTTCAGCAGACGGGTCGGCCAGATCCGTGCTTGAAAATGTTGATTTTTCGCTCAACGAGGGAGAAATTGTGGCCTTGCTCGGCAAGTCTGGTTCGGGCAAGTCGACCATGTTGCGCATCATGGCAGGGCTGATCTCCGCAGATAATGGCCAGGTGCTCTACCGCGGATTGCCGCTTTACGGTCCAGCCAATGGCATCAGCATGGTCTTCCAATCCTTTGCGCTGTTTCCCTGGCTGACCGTTCAGAAAAATGTGGAGCTGGGGCTGGAAGCCAAGGGAATGTCGCCTGAAGAAAGAATACAGCGCGCTAAATCCGCCATCGAGCTGATAGGTTTGTCGGGTTTTGAGGGAGCGCTTCCCCGCGAATTGTCAGGTGGCATGAGGCAACGGGTAGGCATTGCGCGCGCATTGGTGATGGAGCCCGAAGTGCTGTTGATGGATGAGGCGTTTTCCGCGCTCGATGTGTTGACAGGGGAGCGTTTGCGCGAAGACATCCTGGAATTATGGGAAGATGGACGCCTCCCCACCAAGGCCATGTTGGTCGTTTCCCACAATATCGAGGAAGCGGTCATGATGGCTGACCGGGTGCTGGTTTTCGCCAGCGATCCTGGGCGTGTGCGTGACGAATTGCAGGTCAGGCTCCCGCGGCCAAGAGAGGTGGAAGGGCTTGAAGTCCGCAGTCTGATCGATAAGGTATACGGGTTGATGACAACAGGCGCGTTGCGCTCAGGGCGCATGACCGACAAGGGTGCCAAGATGAGCATAGGAGACCGTTTGCCGGAAGTGGGTATATCGCGCATGGAAGGCACGCTGGAAATTCTTGCAGACGAGCCTTTTCTTGGGCGTGCGGATTTGCCAAAACTTGCCGAAAAAACAGAGCTCAGCGATCATGAACTGTTCGATGTGGCAAGCTCGCTGGCACTGCTTGGATTTGCGCTGCTCGAACAGGGCGACATCATGCTCACGCCCTTGGGGCTGAAATATGCGCAGGCCGACAATTCGGAAAGAAAAATCATCTTCGGGCATCAGCTTCTGGAAAACGTGCCACTGATCGCCTACATTCGTCATGGACTTGTGCAGGACCCATCCGGAGATTTGCATGAGGATCTGTTCCTGAAGCTGTTGCGCTTCACGCTGAGCGAGGCGGACACCTTGTCTGCACTGCGTGTTGCCATCGAGTGGGGGCGCTACGGGGATCTCTTTGAGTATGATTTCAATACCGGCATCCTGAATATGCCCAGAGACGAGGAAATCGCGGCAGAATAAACTTCTTGGCAGGCAAACGCCGGAAATC
>JAJXWG010000140.1 GCA_021781695.1 Pseudomonadota bacterium | reverse complement strand
AATAGTCTGAAAGAAGCGCTGTGCGAACAGCGGCCTCGTCCACGCCTTCGGGAACGCTGATCGCGTTCAATTGCGGCAGGCGTTCGCTTTCAGGCACCACAAAATTCAGACCCATCGCTTCAAGGCCCGCGCGCAGTGCGAGATGGTTTTTCTGGTGGCGCGCCCAGGAATTTTGCAGACCTTCTTCCTGCAGGATCACAAGCGCTTCGTGCAGGCCGTACAGCGCATTTATTGGGGCCGTGTGGTGATAGGCGCGCTTGGTGGCACCACCCCAGTAGCCCATCACCAGGTTGAGGTCCATGAACCAGCTCTGCACTTTGGTCTTGCGGTTCCTGATTTTCTCGAGCGCATCGCTGCTGAAGCTGACAGGCGACAGTCCTGGCGTGCAGGACAGGCATTTCTGCGTGCCCGAATAGATTGCGTCTATCTTCCATTCGTCGACCATGAGCTTTGTGCCGGCAAGAGAGGTGACCGCATCGACGATCGCAAGGCATCCGTATTTGTGCGCGATCCCGACCAGCGTCTTTGCGTCAGACTGCGCGCCGGTGGAGGTCTCGGCATGCACGAATGCGACAAGCTTCGCGTCCGGGTTGGCTTTCAATGCGTCCTCGAGTTTTTGCGGATCAACCGCGCGGCCCCAGTCGTCCTGCACCATCACCGCAATGCCGCCAGCGCGCTCGACGTTTTCCTTCATGCGTCCGGCGAACACGCCGTTCTGGCAGATGACGACCTTGTCGCCTGGCTCGACCAGGTTGACGAAGCAGGTTTCCATGCCTGCGGAACCCGGGGCCGATACCGGCATGGTCAGCTCGTTTTCTGTCTGGAACGCGTATTTCAAAAGCACTTTCATCTCATCCATCATCGACACGAACACCGGGTCAAGATGGCCCAGCGTGGGGCGCGACATGGCTTCGAGCACGCGCGGGCTGACATCCGACGGCCCCGGGCCCATCAGTACGCGTTGCGGGGGATGAAATGACTTAATGTTCATACTGTTTCCTCTTTGATGGTTGGTTTGTTTGAAGAAGATGCAAGCAATTCTATCCAGTGCACGACCGGCAGTGAAGTGCTGGATGCCAGATGCATCTGGCATCCGACATTGGCTGTGGCGATGACTTCCGGCCCGTTTGCCTCAAGTGCTGCAAGCTTGTTGGCGAGAAGCTGGCTGGAGAGTTCTGGCTGGGTCAGCGTGTAGGTTCCCGCAGCGCCGCAGCACAGATGACTGTCGGCAACCGGCGTGAGCTCATAGCCGCAGCGCGCAAGCAGCGCTTCGACCTTGCCCGAGAGCTTCTGTCCGTGCTGGGAAGTGCAGGAGGAATGGTAGGCCACGCGCATGCCGTGGCCGGCATGCGAGAGGCTGTCGATGTTCTCTCGGCCGATGATTTCGGAGATGTCCTTTGCCAGTTCGCTCACGCGCGCGGCCTTGGCCGCATAGTCGGCATCGCCCTTCAGGAGGGCACCGTATTCCTTGACCATCAGTCCGCAGCCGCTCGCCGTCATTGCGATCGCCTCTATGCCATCGATGATGTGCGGCCACCACGTGTCGATGTTGCGGCGCATCATGTCTTTTGCACCGTCGGGGTCTGACAGGTGCTGGTTGAGCGCGCCGCAGCAGCCGGAAGCCTTGATAAGCGAGATGCCCAGGCGGTCAAGTACGGCTGCTGCAGCGAGATTGGTGTTGGGAGCTGTAAGCGGTTGCACGCAGCCGTCAGGCATCAGCATCCGCCTTTTATGTGTTGCCGCTGTCTCAGGCATGGTTTTCTGCCTTGCGGGAATTTTCGAACGCAGGCTTTTGGGCAAGAGCGGGCGTATCAGTCTGGCTGCGGACAGCGCGACCGACATGCGCGCGGTATGAGGTATGGTCGCGAGCATTGCGCGTCGAAACAGTTTTTCAACAAGCGGGCGCGGCGCCTTCTCCTCGACGATCTCGCGTCCGATGTCGATCAGCTGGCCGTAGCGCACCCCTGAAGGGCAGGTGGTTTCGCAGGAGCGGCAGGTCAGGCAGCGGTCCAGATGCAGCCTGGTCTTTCCGGTGGCTTTTCCCGTTTCCAGCATTTCCTTGATCAGGTAGATGCGCCCGCGCGGGCTGTCGAGTTCGGAACCCAGGAGCTGATAGGTGGGGCAGGTCGCGGTGCAAAATCCGCAATGCACGCAGCTGCGCAGGATCGCATCTGCTTCTTCTATGTCTGGCGTGCGTGGCTGTGTGATGGAAGTCTGCATGCTTATAAAGTCGCGTAAAGAAGGCTGCGGTTGAAAATGTTGCCTGGATCGAAGCTTGTCTTCAGGCGATGGTGCAGCGCGAACAGGGGTGCCGGGAGTTGGGTTTCATTCTTTCCGCCGCGGAACACCGCGACATGGCCGCCAGAAAGTTCAACCTGATGGCGTATCGTCTGCATGTCTTCATCGCTGTATAGCCAACGCTGAGCGCCTCCCCAGTCGAGCAGCCACTGGCCGTTTAAGTGCAGCGGTCTGGTCGAGGGTTTGACCGCGATGCGGTACAGCGTGCCAGGACGATGGAAAAAGGAAAGCTCGTGTTCGCGCAAGCCTTGCCAGAAGGTATCGGCGTCTGGCAATGTTTCGCCGGGTATTTTCTTGCGGGTTTCGCTGACCGCCTGCTCGCTGCCCGAGATGCGCAGATGAACGCGTTCGCCGTCATAGCATGCGGCATCCACGGGATAGGGCTTGGACAGCAGTTCGCTCATGGCAATGATTGCATCCGTCTGGCTGCATTCGCGGCTGATGGTGACGCTGGCGGCAGGTTTGGGCAGCACCTTGAGGCTGATTTCAAGAAGGATGCCCAGCGTGCCCCGCGAGCCTGCCAATAGTCGCGAGACGTCGTAGCCTGCGACATTCTTCATGACCTGCCCGCCGAAGCTCGCTATCTCGCCTTTGCCATTCAGCATTTTGCAGCCCAGTACGAAATCGCGCGCCGAGCCGCTGTAGGGTCGGCGGGGTCCTGACAATCCGCAGGCGATGGTGCCGCCCAGAGTGGCAGTGTTGCCAAAATGCGGCGGCTCGAAGGCAAGCATCTGCCCTGATGCGGCAAGCGTATTTTCGATGTCCTCCAGTGGCGTGCCGGAGCGCGCGGTCAGAACCAGTTCGCGCGGATCGTATTCTATGATGCCGCGGTGGGCGTTGACATCGATTGCCATGCCTTCTGTATCATGCCCGAGGAAAGCCTTGCTGCCGCCTGCAGTGATGCAAAGCGGCGTCCTGTTGCCGATTGCCTGCATCACCTGTTGTTGCAATGACATGCTGAGATCGTTCATCAGAATCGCTCCAGGTCGGCGTGAGGGAGTTTTCCGTGATGGATATGCATCGCGCCGAATTCCGCGCAGCGATGCAGCGTCGGCACCGCCTTGCCGGGATTGAGCAGCCCGGCAGGGTCGAATGCGGCCTTGATCGCGTGGAACTGATGAAGTTCTGCATTTCCGAACTGGGTGCACATCTGGTCTATCTTTTCCATGCCGACGCCGTGTTCTCCGGTGATGGAGCCGCCGACTTCAACGCAAAGCTCGAGGATGCGGCGTCCGAATTCCTCTGTGCGTTCGAGCTCGCCTTGCTTGTTGGCATCGAACAGGATCAACGGGTGCAGGTTGCCGTCGCCCGCATGGAACACGTTCGCCACCGGAAGTTCATATTCGGCGGACCAGTTGTTTATCTGCTGCAGCACGCGCGGCAGCTGGCGGCGAGGTATCGTGCCATCCATGCAGTAGTAGTCAGGAGAGATGCGGCCCACCGCGGGGAAAGCGGATTTCCTCCCCTTCCAGAAGAGTTGCCGCTCTGCTTCGTCGGCCGCGGTGCGCACTTCTGTCGCGCCGTTGTCTGTCAGTATCTTGCGCACCGCCATGATGTATTCGGACACTTCGGCATGGGTGCCGTCGAGTTCGCACAGCAGGATCGCCTCCGCGTCGACCGGATAGCCTGCGTGCACAAAATCTTCCGCCGCCCGGATCGCAAGCCTGTCCATCATCTCCAGGCCTGCCGGGATGATGCCGGCCGCTATGATTGCGCCCACCGCTTCGCCCGCGCGCGCGACATCGTCGAAGGCTGCCAGCACAACCTGCGCGCGTTCGGGCCTTGGAAGCAGCTTCACGGTGACTTCGACGATGATGCCGAGCATCCCCTCCGAACCCGTCATCAATGCCAGGAGGTCGTAGCCCGGTGTATCCAGCGTCTGGCTGCCTATGGTCAGGAGCTCGCCTTCCATCGTGACGACTTTCAGCATCAGGATGTTGTGCACCGTGAGGCCGTATTTAAGGCAGTGCACGCCGCCGGAATTTTCCGCGACATTGCCGCCTATGGTGCAGGCGATCTGAGAGGAGGGGTCGGGCGCATAATACAGGCCGTAGCGCGCAGCAGCCTCGGAGATTGCGAGGTTGCGCACGCCTGGCTCGACTGTCGCCATCGCGTTTTCAGCATCGATATTTATGATGCGCTTGAATTTTGCAAGGCTCAGCAACACGCCTTCTTCCAGCGGCAATGCGCCGCCCGAAAGGCCGGTGCCGGCACCCCTGGCAACGATGGGAACCTTGTGTTCATGGCAGAGTCGGACGATGCGCAGGACTTCTTCCACAGTCTCGGGCAATACCACGACCATGGGCAGCCGCCGGTAAACGGACAGCCCATCGCATTCGAACGGACGCACATCCTCCCTGTCGTGCAGCACGGACTCTGCGGGTAGAATGTTTTTCAGTTCGCTGATCAGGGGGTGATGGTTCAAAAGGGATTCCTGCAAAAAAGTAAGTATAGTAAATTACTCTGGTATAAATTTCTAGCGCTATCGGCAAGGAATGTTATCGCAATTATCAATGCTAAACGATATTCAAAGGAGGATGAAGATGAATGTATGGAATGAGCGCTATTCCGGCGAGGAATACCATTTCGGCACAGACCCTAGCGTGTTTCTTGTTGCGCAGCAAAGTTTCCTGAAGCCCGGCATGAATTGCCTTGCGCTGGCCGACGGAGAGGGGAGAAATGGGGTATGGCTTGCCGAACAGGGTCTGCATGTGCTGTCTGTGGACAGCTCATCCGTTGCAATCGGCAAGGCGCGGGCTTTGGCGGACAAACGCGGCGTGAAGATGGAGTTCGAGCTGGCCGATCTTGCGCACTGGGATTTCGGCGTGGACAGGTTCGACATCGTGGTCGCTGTCTTCATACAGTTCGCACCACCCGAT